>DNGN01000301.1:0-4766 GCA_003486225.1 Chloroflexota bacterium | reverse complement strand
TATTGAAGAAGATTATGATTATGCTTATTTGCTGGCCTCGACAGATGGTGAGACCTGGGAGATCCTGCAAACGCCTTCCGGCACGGGAGATGACCCTGCCGGCCTCAGCTACGGGTGGGCCTACAACGGAAAGTCTGGCGGCGACATGCGCTGGATTGAAGAGACGGTCGATCTCTCGCGCTTTGCCGGGCAGCGGGTCTGGCTGCGCTTTGAATATGTGACAGACCCGGCGGTCTTTGGAGAAGGCATGCTGTTAGATGATTTCTCTATCCCGCAAATTGAGTATTTCAGCGGACTGGAAGATGATGATGGCGGATGGGAGGCGCAGGGTTTTGTGCGCGTTTCAAATCAGCTGCCGCAAACTTTCCGCCTGGCGTTAGTCACGGTTGAGGGTAGTGAAAAGCAAGTTGAATACCTCAGCTTGCCTGAAGACCAGGTGTTAGAGCTTGCCCTGCAGATTGGCGGCGAGGTGGATGAGGTCACCCTGGTTGTGCTGGGTACCACCCGTTACACCCGCCAGCCGGCTGCTTACCAGATTGATTTTTTGCCGTAAACCTGAAAGATATGCAGGGCTGCTGCCCAAAGATCATAACAAAACGCCCCATACACTCTGGGGCGTTTTGTAGTCAGACCGAAGTACAGGTTGTGTATCCAGCCAGTACAGAAATTCAGGGCACTGGCATTTAAATAGGCCGCCTGGGATTATTTTTCTAGCTGGACACCAGATTTTTGCTGGCGCAGGGTTTCCAGATATTTTTCCAGCTCGACCTTGCGTTCATTGGCGGCATCGGTGAGCTCATCCTGCAGGGCGGCGAAGCGGTCTCGGATCTGAGCCCGGAGGGTCTCTCCAGAGCTGGGTGTAAGCAGAAGGGCTACGGTGGCACCTACCAAGGCTCCCATCAGGGTGCCGCCTAGAAAACTGAGGAACTTTCTCATGTGCTTGCTCCTTTGTAAACGAATGGTATTGATCGCGTTAGCTGTTCTTATTATAGAAGAGAATCGGTACAAAATAAAGGTTTTTGTACCAAAAGGCACATAATCGCCGCTTTGGCTGGTGGAGGATTTCCTCTGCAGTTGATACTGGAATGTGGGCTTCCTGCAAAATCGTCCGAGGACAAATACCCTACTTGTCCTTATAGGTATCCTGCCTGAGTTCGGCGATAAAGGGCCAGGTGCGGTGGCGTTCGGCGAAATCCAGCCCGTAGCCCACCACCCATACATCCGGGATCTCGAAGCCGAGGTAGTCGATATGCGTTTCGACGGATTTCCCCTCTTTTTGAGTCAGTACGCAGGTCTTGATGGAGGCCGGCTTGCGGGTTTTGAGTACGGTGTAAAGGTAATCGATGGTATTGCCGGTGTCCACAATGTCTTCAATGATCAACACGTGTTTCTGATAAATATCTGCTCTCAGGTCCAGCAAAATGCGCACTGCCCCGGAGACAGCGGAATGGCCATAACTGGAAAGCGCCATGAAGTCGATGTAATTGGGAATGGTCAGGTGGCGGGCCAAATCGGCAGTAAACATGAAACTGCCTTTGAGGATTCCGACCAAAACGACGCTGCCTTTTCCGGTGTAATCTTCAGAGATTTGATTGGCTAATTGCTTCACACGGGTCTGGATCTGTTCTTCGGTGATCAAGATCCGTTCAAATTCATGATACAACTTTTGCATCTTATGCTCCTAAATNNCCACCTGGGGATTGGTGGTGCCGATGGCCAGGACCTGGTGGAAGGGTTTGTTTTCCAATATTCTCCTAAAAGTTTGAGAAACAGGCCCCCGTGGGTCAAGCCGGTGCGGAAACCTTCGCTCTAATGTCGGTTCCGCGGCATTGGTTATGCCATGCCCATCTTCTTATCTTGCTCTCATCCTAACATCATAGAAACTACAGTGTTCCAGAAGTTCTCTTTTTGCCATAATGAATTAATCCCATTTTGTTGAGGAGGCAGCCATGTCCGGGGAGACCAATGTCAACGGACGGGAAATTTCAGCTTCGAAGAAGCCTATGCTTATAGTAAGGGTATTGGTTTTTATTGTCTTTGTGGCGGTCATTATGTTTGTCTGTGCAGGAGATTGGCTGTGGCCGATGGGCTGGTTGTACCTCTTGATATTTTTTGGAGTGAACCTTGTGAGCGTGGTGTGGGTCCCGATCGACGAGGAATTGATGGAAGAACGGACGCAGTTGAAAGAAGATGTGAAATCGTGGGATAAATGGCTGGCGACCATTCCCTCAGCCTTATTTCCGTTTGGCTTCGTGGTGGTGGCTGCCCTGGATCACCGTTACGGTTGGCCTGGGAGCTTCTCGACTGGGCTGGTGGCTGCTGCAGCCGTGGTATCCGTTGCTGGCTACGGGCTCTCGCTTTGGGCTGCTCGCGTCAATAAATTTTATGCTCGTTATGTGCGAATTCAAAAAGAACGCGGTCATGTCACCATCACAGATGGGCCTTACCGCATCGTGCGCCATCCTGGCTATGCCGGGTTGATGTGGTATTGCCTGGCTTCAGGGGTGGCCCTTGATTCAGTCTGGTCGCTTATCCCGGCGGGGATGATTGCCGTACTCCTGATCGTTCGCACGGCATTGGAAGACCGAACATTGCAGGCAGAGCTTGCAGGATATACCCAATATAGCCAAAAAACTCGCTACAGGCTGATACCAGGCATCTGGTAGAGTGGAATGGGGCTTCTGATGGCGCAAAACGAGATTTCTGACATGAGACAGAAAATTACCAGGCGGATCATTCAGGTGTTGGTATCTACTTTTATTCAGGGTTTGATATTGTTCCTGGCGGCGGGCACCCTGGCCTGGGACTGGGGCTGGGTGTTCATTGGTAGCTATCTGGGGGCTATTCTGCTGAATGCGGTGGTGCTCTTCCTGATTAATCCGGCTGTGATTGCCGAAAGAGCCGATACGAAGGGCGCAAAAAGTTGGGACCAGGTATGGGGCACCCTGGCTTTTGGCATGATGATGATTGGCCTTCCGCTGGTTGGCGGCTTGGATTTTCGCTTTGGCTGGAGCCGTGGAGTGAACCAGTCTGTGCATTTGGCGGGAGTAGGTCTATTTTTGGCTGGCGGTTTGTTTTTTGCTTGGGCTATGGCCTTTAACGCCAAGTTCTCTACAGTCGTACGCGTCGGGGATGCGGAAAGCCATCCGGTGGCCATGGGCGGCCCGTATCGTATCATCCGCCATCCTGGATATCTGGGGGCTTGCTTACAGTCCTTGGGGCTCCCGCTCTTATATGGTTCTTGGTGGGGCTATATCGCGGCTAGTTTGGCAATCGTGTTTCTCATCGTTCGCACAGCACTGGAAGACCGTACCCTTCAGGCTGAACTCCCCGGTTATGACAGACTGGTGCAGCAGACACCCTACCGCCTGCTGCCTGGGATTTGGTAAGGAGGCAGGGATGAACGAGATAAACACCATTTTTGATTTCCAGGCAGAGGTAGGTCTGACCAAGCACATGGGTGGTTTGCAAGCTACCCGTGAACTGGTGCAATTGTGCCAGATTCTACCCGGATACCTGGTGTTGGACGTGGGCTGTGGAACCGGGCGCACGCCTGTTTTCCTGGCCAAGGAGTATAACCTCAACGTGATCGGTGTAGACATTCACCCCGGGATGATCGCTGCCGGTGAGCACCTGGCTCAACGCGAGAGAGTAGAAGACCAGGTATCTTTCTGGGAGGCGGATGCGAACTATCTGCCATTTAAAGACAACACTTTTGATGCCGTGATTGTTGAGGCCTTTACGACGTTTCCACCAGACCAGCAGCGGGTGGTTGAGGAGTATGCCCGGGTGGTGAAGCCAGGCGGCTATGTGGGCCTGAACGAGTCGACCTACTTGCAGCCGAACCCGCCCGATGAGATCATAGATTGGGTGAGACGGGAGTCAATCTTGTGTTCGCTGATCCATACCAGCCGCGGTTGGCAGGTGCTGCTGGAAAATGCTGGTTTGGAAGTGATGGCGGTGTATCTTTACCCGCTGGAAATAAGGAAAGACAGCGCTCAAATGCGGAAACGTTACGGTGTGCTGAGTCTGGCTCGCACCTGGAGCCGGGCGTTGGGCATGTATGTGGTCCACCCCGAAGCGCGTGATGTCATGAAGCTGAGGATGGGGTCTGCCCCGCCGAACTTGAGGGATTACTTTGGTTACGGCCTTTATGTTGGTCGCAAACCAGACCGGTAAATTTCCCGGCGGGATGACCGAAAGAAAAAAGAGGCTCTTCATTGTGAAGAGCCTCTTTGCTTGTCTGGTTAAGAAATTTACTGGTGAATGGCGTGTCCCATGGCATCTTCGGCGATCTCCAGCAGCACTTCGCTCAGCGTGGGGTGAGCATGTACGTTGCGGGCGATTTCAGCGGGGGTGATCTCCATCAACTGGGCCAGGGTGAGTTCAGGCAGCAGTTCGGTCACTTCCGGGCCGATCAAGTGGGCACCAAGGATCTCACCGTATTCAGCGTCGGTGATCAGTTTGGCAAACCCGGCGTAATCCCCCAGGCCAAGCGCTTTGCCATTTGCCTGGAAGTTGAAACGCCCGACTTTGACCTCGTAGCCGGCTTGCTTGGCCTGTTCTTCGGTCATGCCAAACGAGGCGATCTGCGGCTGGCAGTAAGTGGCTTTGGGCATGTTCTGGTAATTGAGGGTGATGGTGGCAACGCCGGCAATATTTTCCGCGCACACAATCCCCTGGGTCATTCCGGCATGCGCCAGCATTAGCTTGCCGGTCACATCACCAATCGCCCAAATATTCGGGACATTGGTCTGCATCTTTTC
>DNGN01000083.1 GCA_003486225.1 Chloroflexota bacterium | reverse complement strand
ATAATCTCCAGCACCGATACTGTGTTTTGCAGCGCCCAGATGACCAGCAGGCAGCATGGGCTATCGCTTGATGCCGTGCGTGCCTGTGCCCAGATTATCACGGAATTAGCTCCTCAAGACCCCAACGGTTTTGCCAACCTTTATTTTACTGCCCAGGCAAATGTTGCTGCAGGGTCTCCCTTTTTCCCTGCCTCATACCATGCGGGAGGCGCTCCTGCTTTCGGTCTGGCTACCGAAGCTGCTGACCTGGCCGTAAGCGCTTTTGAAGCAAGCACAAAGGTGCAAGAGGGCTTACAGCGCTTTCAGCACGCAGTCCAGTCTCATACCGACCGCCTGCAAGCCATTGCCAACGACCTGCAAACGCAAACAGGCTGTATCTTCAACGGGATTGACATTTCCCTGGCCCCTTTTCCTGAGCAGGCCAGCTCATTGGGCACTGCCCTGGAAAGGATGGGGATTGGGCAGGTGGGTTTGCATGGCTCTCTGGCTGCGGCTGCCATGCTGGCCTCCGCACTGGACCAGGTGTCCTTTCCGCGAGTGGGTTTCAGCGGCCTGATGTTCCCTCAACTGGAAGATGCCGCCCTGGCCCAAAGCGCCGCGGACGGTGTCTTGCTGGTCAAAGATTTGTTGATGTATTCTGCTGTGTGCGGCACCGGGCTGGATACGATTCCGCTGCCTGGCGATACCTCTCCTCAGCAACTGGCAGCTCTCCTGCTGGATCTCGCCGCCCTGGCACTGCGTTTGGATAAGCCGCTGACAGCCCGCCTGATGCCGGTGCCAGGCAAACGTGCTGGCGAGGAGACCAGTTTTGATTTCCCCTTCTTCGTCAATAGCCGGGTGATGCAATTGTCGGCCGAACCATTGGGTGCGGTGATGGAACAATCTCCCCCGATCCCGATTTTTCCCAGGTCGTGGGATTAGGAGGATGGCGGTTTGAGTTCTCAAAAAGCAATTTGAAGTTCTTCAGGTTCAGACTGCATAGCTGGCTTAAAAATTGCTATCCTAAAATTATCCCTGAAGGTAAAATAGGTGGATGGTTGAAATGAAGAAGGTGTTACTGGCAATCTCGGATGCGGGCGTTCTTGCACTGCTGCAAGGCGGAAGTCTTTTATCGTATCAAATCGAGACGGTGGATACCGTTAAAGCCGCCAAATCACACCTGAATTCTTTTGCCCCTGATGTTTTGCTGATTGGTGAAAAGCTGACCGATGGCAGCGGACTCGATTGGGTGTCCAGCCTGCTCGAAGAGAACCCTGCTTTTCCAGTGATATTGTTCAGTGAGCAAAACAGCCCGTTGAGATCCCGGCAAGTTCTTTCGTCCGGGGTAGTCGATTGGTTTCGGTTCCCATTTTCAGAGGAGGAAATTGCACCAGCCATTGAAAGAGCGCTGCGCCGTTCCAAGCGATGGGCTGCCTTGCAGAAAAGGGAAACCACCCGGGCAACCGGTTCGCTACAGTCGCGAGTGAAAGAGCTGGAAACCTTGTACCGCTTAGGCCAGTCCATAACCTCCAGGCTTGACCTGGATCAGGTGCTGACAGAGGTGGTCCAGGCGGCGGTAGAAGTCACCGGAGCGGAGGAGGGAAGCATTTTGCTGCCGGATGAAGAAACTGGCGAACTGTACATACGCGCTTTTCGCAATTTTGAGGATGACTTTGCCCGTGCTTTTCGCCTCCCGGTTACCGATACACATGCCGGCCAGGTTTACAAAACGGGCCAGCCCCTCTTCTTAAACAATGTCGACCCCCAAAAGATCAAAACCGCCTATCTTGTTTATTCCATTATCTATGTGCCTCTCATCCTGCGCGATCAAATTATCGGGGTTTTGGGAGTGGATAACCGCGAAAACCAGCGGGGCTTCGAGATGGAAAGTCTCACCCTCTTACGGGCAATGGCGGATTACGCCGCGATTGCCATTGAGAATGCCAAACTGTACTCGCAAACAGAGGTGGAACGCAGTAAGCTTGAAACGATCCTCAGGCAAGTGGAAGATGGGGTTTTGGTGGTCGATGAAGATGATCGCCTGGTCCTGGTCAACCATGTGGTGCGCAGCGCTTTTGATCTTGGCGACCTGGTCTTGGAAGGCCAAAAATATTCCGAGGTGTTTTCTCACCGCGGGCTGCTGATGACAATTCGCGGTGCTGCCCCGAACCCGGACCGCATTGAGATCCGCATTGACGACCAGAAATATTTCCGCGCCAGGGCCACCCGCATAGAAGGTGTGGGTCTGGTGATCACCTTGCACGATATTTCTTATCTCAAAGAACTTGACCAGGCCAAGACCGAATTTGTCACCACGGTTTCGCACGATCTGCGCTCCCCCCTGACCTCGATCATGGGATATGTTGAATTGATCAAGCGTGTTGGTGAAGTCAATGAGATGCAAAAAGATTACATCCAGCGTGTGCAGGCCAGCGTACACAATATCACCAAGATGATCAATGAAGTGTTGGACCTCGGCAAGGTGGAGAACCGCCTGGATAAGAATTTTGAAATGGTCCCGCTGCATCCTATCATTGAAGATGTGGTCACCGGGCAAAAGCCTGTCATCGCGGAGCGTAAACAAACGGTGATGCTTAAATTGGGCAATGGCCTTCCGGCGGTGTACGGCGACAGTATACAGCTGAGGCAGATGCTGGAGAATTTGATCGGCAATGCGATTAAATATACCGGGCGCGGAGGCAAAATTTCGATCAGCGGCGAACAGGAAAAAGACCAAGTGATTTTGCGCATCCAGGATACCGGGTATGGGATCCCGCTCTCAGACCAGTCAAAGATTTTCGACCGCTTCTACCGGGCGGGAAATGTCTCCTCAGAGACACAAGGTACCGGGCTGGGGTTAGCCATCACGAAATCGATTGTCGATAACCACAAAGGCCGTATCTGGGTGGATTCAAAAGAAGGGGAAGGGTCTATCTTTACGGTCGTGCTGCCAATCTATGA
>DNGN01000010.1 GCA_003486225.1 Chloroflexota bacterium | reverse complement strand
AAAGGGCGGTCTCGGAAGATGATGCCATAGCCAGCCAAAGGTTCTATGGAGCGTTCTTTCGTTTCGGTGGTCGGGCGCGTTTCCACCGCCATGCCAGCGATCAGGACAGCAAAAACCGCCAGTCCTCCCGCGGCAAAATAAAAAGTGATGGAATACGAAATATCCGCCAGGAATCCCCCTATCGCCGGACCGAGAGCAATGGCCGCGTTCTTGCTCATGCGGGTCAGAGCGTAGGCATCAGCCCGCTTTGCCGGCTCGATCAGGTCTGCCAGCATGGCATCAGCCCCGATCTGGTACAGCGGGTTCACCGCGCCACGCACGGCCATGATCAGGNNATCCGGGACCGCAGTTTACTAATCATGTGCCTCTAGGTCACGCGGGGATGGACCGAAGATCTGTTCGATCTTTTGAATACGATAGTCAAAGATCTGGTTCAAGCGGCGTTTCACCCAGGCCCAATGAACGATGTCACCGATCAGGCCAAATGGCAGGGCATAGGTCACCAGGTCGTGCATCCGCACGCCTGCGCCTACCTGGATGAAAGTGTGTTCATGGAACCAAAAGCGGTACGGGCCAATGCGCTGCTCGTCCACAAAAGACACCTGCGGTTGAACATGAGCGATTTCGGTTAGCCAGCGCGAGCGGATGCCGCGCACAAATTCCACCCGGTACTCCAGGATTTGACCCGGATACATTTCCGCCTGCCCGCCGTAGCGGATCTCAAAGTGCATATCGGGCGGGGTCAGTTCATTTAAATTATTGGGATTCGAGAAATACGCCCATACTTCTGCAAGTGGCGCAGGAATGATTTGATGGCGAACCAATCGGTAGATCATGTTCAGATTTTACCCCCAGATTCCTCTTCCATCTAGAATATCTCCATCGGCTTTTGAAAATTGGGCCGATACCCTCCTGCCAACCCTTCGCCATATTGTCCATACTTGCCGACTGATCGCAGCTTGCTTGGCCTTGAAACCAGCTCTTGACAATCCGTAAAACAAGCATTATATTAAGTTCTCTTAACTATTAAGGAAAGTGAAATATGAACCGACCAGATGAATTTGTCCAGGTGCTCAACCAATGGATTGAAGTATTTATGCACCGCTCAATGCAAAACCTGCACAAATACTCCAAAGAAAGCGGATTCTCGATGTCCCAGATCTTTGCCCTGACCTTCGTCAGCCATCGCGGGACATGCGGGGTTACAGACCTGGCTGAAGGGATGGGAGTGAGCAATGCTGCTGCCAGCCAACTGCTGGACAAGCTTGTCCAGCAGCAGTTAATCGGGCGCACAGAAGACCCATCTGACCGGCGCGGCAAGCAGATCACCCTAACCGCAAAAGGCACCCAAGTCATCCAGGAAAGTTTATCTGCACGGCATAGCTGGTTCAGTGAACTCGAGGGCCAGCTTTCAGAGCAAGAAAAACAGCAGGTCAACTCAGTCTTAATAACCCTGATTAATAAGGGCAGGCAGCTGGATATCCCGCAGGTTACAGCTGCAGCCCCAAACAACCCTATCAGATAAAAGGTATCGATAATGTTCAGATTGAAAAGATTCTTAATCCCTTATATATCCTTATTCACCCTTACCGTTATTCTCCTCTTCGTGCAGGCCAATGCAGAACTGGCCCTACCAGACTATATGTCTCGCATTGTCAATAACGGTATCCAGCAGGGCGGAGTAGAAAGCCCCATCCCCGAGGTCATTCGCACCTCCACGATGGATAAATTGTTCATCTTTATGGATGGCGACGAAAAAGCCCTGGTCCAGAGTGTTTACACCCTGATCACCCCAGAGTCAGCCAATTATGAGCGTTTGGTGGAAGAATTTCCTGCCATTGAAACTGAGCCAGCCTATCAATACGGTGAAGCAGATTCAGCAGATCTTGGCCGGCTTGAATCGATCATGGCGCGGTCACAGATGATCGTCCTGGGCATCCAGAAGGCCGTTGACGATCCTACCCAAGCCCCTGCGTTTGGAGAGGGTTTCCAATTTGACCTGTCGATGGTTCCGGCAGGNNACCCTGGGAGAAAATATGGTCAGCCAGATGGCAGTTGGAGCTGTTAAGCAAGAATACGAAGCCCTGGGTGTAGACTCCTCCAGTCTGCAAAGCCGGTATATTCTCAGCACCGGTGGGACGATGCTGTTGATCTCCTTATTGGGTGGTGTGTGTACGGTAGCGGTAGGATTCCTGGCTTCCCGAACGGCAGCTGGGGTCGCCAAAGATCTGCGCCAGGCAGTTTTTGAAAAGGTGGAGAGCTTTTCCAGCATAGAATTTGACAAATTTTCAACGGCTTCCTTGATCACCCGTTCCACCAATGATGTCACCCAGGTCCAAATGGTGACCTTCATGATCATGCGCATGGTGTTTTATGCACCTATCATCGGCGTTGGGGGCATCATCCGGGCGATCAACAAAGGGGCTTCCATGTGGTGGATTATTGCTGTAGCGGTGGCCTTGCTGCTCAGCCTGATCCTGATCGTTTTTGTCATTGCCCTGCCAAAATTTAAAATCATCCAGAGCCTGATCGACCGCCTGAACCTCGTGATGCGGGAAAACCTCTCCGGCATGATGGTCATCCGGGCTTTCAACAAGCAGCAATTTGAAGAGGATCGCTTCGATATCGCCAACCGCAACCTGACCAATAACAGCCTGTTTGNNCATCGAATTCCGCAATGTTTCCTTTAAATATCCCGGCGCTTTGGATAACGTGCTCCACGATATCTCTTTTACAGCCCGTCCCGGACAGACCACCGCGTTCATCGGCTCCACGGGCTGCGGCAAATCTACGGTCGTCAACCTTATCCCGCGTTTTTATGACGTTACGGAGGGCAATATTTTCATCGACGGCAAAGACATCCGCCAGGTGAGGCAAACCGACCTGCGAGACAAGATCGGCTACGTGCCTCAAAAAGGCTTATTGTTCTCCGGGACCATCGAGAGCAATTTGCGCTATGCAGACCAAACAGCCGGTGACGAAACCCTGAAAGAGGCCGCCGAGATCGCCCAGGCCAGCGAATTCATCTTTGAAAACCCTGAAGGCATGTCCACCGCTATCTCTCAGGGAGGGACCAATGTTTCCGGAGGACAGAAACAGCGCCTCGCGATTGCGCGAGCCCTGGTCAAAAAGCCTCCCATCTACATCTTCGATGACAGCTTTTCAGCCCTGGATTTCAAAACCGACGCAGCCTTGCGCCGTGCGCTCAAGGAAAAGACCGGTGAAAGCACCGTGCTCATCGTCACCCAGCGGGTGGCGACCGTAAAGAATGCAGATCAGATCATCGTGCTGGACGAGGGCAAGGTTGTGGGCCAGGGATCCCACAAGGAATTACTGCAGACGTGCGAGCCCTATCAGGAAATCGCATTTTCGCAATTGAGCAAGGAGGAATTAGGATGAGCATGCCTCAAAACGACAACAAATCCAAAGAACCTTCCTTTGGCCGGGGGCGTGGACCGATGGGGCGTGGACCCATGGGACATGGCCCAATGATGAAGGTCGAAAAAGCTCGCGATTTCAAAGGAACCATGCGCAAGCTGATCCAATACCTTGGGTCTTACAATAGATCGATCCTGATCGTAATGATCGTATCCGTTGCATCCACAATTTTTACCATCGTGGGCCCCAAGCTCCTGGGCAAAGCCACCACCAAATTGTTTGAAGGGGTCATGGGGCAGATTTCGGGCAGCGGCCAGGGCATAGATTTTGAATACATCGGCGATATCATCCTCCTGACCCTCGGGCTGTACCTCACCTCGACCCTGTTGAGCTACGTCCAGGGCTGGATCATGTCCGGCATTTCAATGGACATCACCTACAAGTTCAGGAAAGACATTGCATCCAAGATCAACCGCATGCCGCTGCAGTATTTCGACCGCACCAGCCAGGGAGAAGTCCTCTCCCGCATCACCAATGATGTCGATACCGTCAGCCAGACGCTCAACCAAAGCCTCTCCCAGATGATCACCTCCCTGACAAGTGTGATCGGCGTGCTGATCATGATGATCTCCATCAGTTGGCAGATGACCCTGGTGGCATTGCTGATCATCCCGCTTTCCATGGCCGTGGTTGCGTTGGTGATCAAACAGTCCCAAAAATATTTCAAGCAGCAGCAGGATTACCTGGGGCATGTCAACGGGCACGTGGAGGAAATGTTCGGCGGCCACCGGGTGATGAAGGCTTTCAACGGCGAAGAAGAAAGTGTAGCCCGCTTCAACGATCTCAACAACACCCTGTACAGCTCAGCCTGGAAATCCCAGTTCCTATCCGGCCTGATGATGCCGATCATGGGGTTTGTGGGCAACCTGGGGTACGTTGCCGTCAGCATCCTGGGCGGCTGGCTGGCGATCAGGAACCTGATCACCGTTGGCGACATCCAGGCTTTCATCCAGTATGTGCGCTCCTTCACGCAGCCCATTACCCAGATTGCCAATATCTCGAACGTGCTGCAGCAAACTGCCGCAGCCGCGGAACGGGTCTTTGAATTTATGGAAGAACCCGAAGAAATCGCTGAAGTGGAAAACCCGGTCAGAATAGACAAGCTGCAAGGGCACGTTGAATTCAAACAGGTCCGTTTTGGTTACGATGATCAGAATATCGTGATCCGCGATTTTTCTGCGGATATTGAACCCGGCCAGAAGATCGCCATTGTCGGCCCCACGGGTGCAGGAAAAACCACCATGGTCAAGCTGCTGATGCGCTTCTACGATTTAAATGAAGGCGAGATCCTGGTCGATGGGCACAACATCAACCAGTTTACCCGCAACGAACTGCGCAGGAAGTTCGCCATGGTGCTGCAGGA
>DNGN01000007.1 GCA_003486225.1 Chloroflexota bacterium | reverse complement strand
TGGGAAAAGGAAGCTGTTTTTCTGGTAGAAAGCCTGCGTACCTTTGGTGGTAGACTGGCGCAGCAGCCAGTCACATTACTGACCATCAAGGGCAAGCCACTAGGTACAAAATCGATGAAGCGGCTCGATGAGTTGCGGGTTTCTTGCCCTGAATTCGAAATAGACGCAGAATCCCTCAATTTCCCGCTGGCCGTGGTTGCGCATGGTGCTGCTGCAGCAGAACGGCATTCGCCGGCTCAAACCGATTGCTTGGTCTGGCTGCTGCCTGACACGCTGATCCTTCGTGAACCTTCTGCTTTTCGTTTACCTGCAGGCAGTCAGCTCGGATTCCGGCCGGTCCACCACCAGAATATCGGTTCTGGCTACACCCAAGCACCGGATGCCTTTTGGCAAAAAATCTACCAGCATTGTGACGTCCCGCAAGATCACATCTTCCCCATGCAAACCTGCTACCGAGAATTGGTGAGACCTTACTTCAATGCTGGCATGTTGGCAGCTCGGCCTGCGGATCAACTGCTGGGCCATTGGCTGGATGCTTTTCAGCGCACCTTTCAGCACCCAGACTTTCTTCCATTTTTCAAGATACGCAAATATGCGATCTTTATGCACCAGGCCATTCTGGCTGGCGTGATCCTGAAAAATTTCTCCCCCGATCATTTGGTCGAGCTTCCTGAAAACTATAATTACCCCCTGCATATGCACAACCGGTATCCTGAGCAAGCACGCGTCGGGTCTTTGGAGCAATTGGTCACCGTACGCTACGAAAAAGCAAGCCTGCTGCCCAAACTGTTAAAAGAAATCCAGATAAGTCCCGCCAGGTCCGAATGGTTTAAAGAAAGGAAACTGCTGAAATAATCCTTTGAGCCTTAACGGACCCATCTCCCCGCAATGCGAGGGGAGATGGGTGATGTAAGGAGGGTCAGATTAATCTGGTGGAGGGACCAGACTTTCTCACAAATTATGATTGATCTAAATGGAAACCTCGATCTCCATTCTGAACCAATCGGAAATTAGTTCCAATCAAATCAGGCCAATACGATACGCGTGGTACCGCGCACCTGTAACCTATCATGTCGACAAGACCCTGGACACAGGGAAACCTGAGAGCAGGCTTACTTGCCTACGCGCTTGCGCAGGAAAGTGGGGATATCCAGGTCCTCAGGGTTGAATGAAGCTGCATCGACTTCCACCGGTTTCCGGTTATCAACCGGATGATGGCCAGTTTGAGGTTTTGCTTTTTGGCTTGATCCCATTTCAGGTTGGGTCCGCTGGCGGGAAACCACCCGGTGCGGCACACCTGTGCGATCAAAACCAGTNNGCAGCCGTATTGACCTCAAACAGCGAGAGATCGGTGCCACCGGTCACATTAAAGAGGATACCGCGCGCACCGTCGATGGTGATATCCAAAAGATTGCTCGTGATTGCCGCCTCGGCCGCTACACGGGCCCGATCTTCGCCGTTGGCCTGGCCGACTGCCATCAAAGCTGCCCCACCTTCGGACATGATGGTTTTCACATCTGCGAAGTCGAGGTTGATCAGCCCCGGGACGGTAATCAGTTCAGAAATACCCTGGATGCCCTGGCGTAGAACATCATCCGCCATTGAGAAGGCTTCGTTCAGGCTGGCACGCTTATCCACGATTTGCAGCAGGCGGTCATTGGGGATCACGATCAGGGTATCCACCTGCTCTTTTAGCTTGGTGATACCTGTCTCTGCCGTTTGAGATCGCCGCGCACCTTCAAATGTAAAGGGACGGGTAACCACCCCGATGGTCAGGGCACCTACCTCCCTGGCTACCTGGGCGACAATCGGTGCTGCGCCGGTACCGGTGCCACCGCCAATCCCGGCAGTGACAAATACCATATCCGAACCTTTCAGCACTTCATAGAGCTCTTGCGCTGATTCCTCAGCCGCTTTGCGCCCATTCTCCGGGTTCCCTCCGGCACCCAGGCCGCGGGTCAGCTTATCGCCTATCCGCACACGGGTCGGCGCCTGGGACTGCATCAGCGCCTGTGCATCTGTGTTGACAGCAATAAATTCAACGCCTTGAAGACCCTCGCGGATCATTCGTTCCACTGCGTTGCAGCCACCGCCGCCAACGCCCACAACTTTGATGCGGGCAAATGATTCTGCGTTGTTCATGGTTTTCATAATAATCCTCCTAAACTGACATCCTTACGATTAATCAAATTTTTATGATTCATTTTTTACACTCTGCAAATTATCTTACCATTTTACGGCAAAAACCTTTTTAGCACATCTTTTAATTTGCCCCAATTTATCCCATTTCCCGTGGAAGGCAGATATTTGGGACCCACAACGGCCGAAGGGTCAACTTCCTTCATGCGCATGGCATACTGCACCAACCCAACACTGGTAGAGAATGAGGGCGAATGCAATCTGTCCACCATCCCGATCAGATTTTCCGGACGTGCAACCCTGGCTGGCAGCCCCATCACCTCACTCGCCAGCTGGCGGATCCCGGCCAACTGGCTGGATCCACCGGTCAGCACCAGCCCGGCAGGCAGCAGTCCATCGTAGCCCGACCGTTTAATTTCCTGCATCATCAACGAGAAGATTTCCTCCACCCGGGCTTCGATGATATGGGCCAGATCGAAGCGGCTGACTTCTACCGGCTGGTCTTCACCGAATGCGCGTACCGGAAAGGTTTCACCCGGATTGATCGCACTGGTCAGGGCATGCCCATGATTGATCTTGATTTCTTCCGCACGCGAGAACGGCAGCCGCAACCCGTGGGCAATATCGGAAGTGATATGATTGCCACCCACCCCCAGGACCATCGTATGCCAGACATCGCCCTCGATGTAGATCGCCATATCAGTCGTTCCGCCGCCAATATCGCACACCACCACACCCATCTCGCGTTCGGTATCTGTCAGTACAACCTCGGCGGAAGCCAGAGGATTGAGCACAAACCTGGAAACCTCGATACCTGAATTACCGACCACCAAACGCAGGTTGTCCACCGTGGAGGCCGCCGCAGTGATAATATGGGCTTCCACCTCCATCCGGTAACCGTGCATGCCGATCGGCATGCGGATACCGTCCTGGCCATCTACCGTAAAGCCGCGCTGGATAACCTCGATGACTTCGCGGTTATGAGGGATCGCTACTGCGCGCGCCGCCTCCATCGCGCGCAGTACATCTTCTTCGTCAATCACCTGCCGGTGGATCCCTACTACACCCCGGCTGTTGATCGAAGAGACATGCGATCCCGCTAAACTTACTCTGGCAGAGGTAATTTCCATACCTGCAGTACGCTCTGCTTTATCTACCGAATGGGCAACTGCTTTTGAAGCCGCGCCGATATCCACTACAGAGCCTTTCCGTATGCCTTGCGAGGGCTCTATGCCCACACCAAGAATACGCATCCGGCCATCAGGTTCTTCCCTGGCCACAACTGTACAAACTTTTGTAGTGCCGATATCAATCCCTACGTAGATACTCATAATGCACCTATGGTTCCATCCGATAATATGGGGCGTGCATATACTCCACACTTATCAGGATTGGTTTCCTTTCTTTATTCTCAAACATATTGACAATTTCAGTATAAATTTTCAGTCTCAGGTTGGTCTGATCCAATTCTTTGCCAAAGTAAACCATCCAGCCGAATTCGGGATCCTGCCAGCCAAAA
Source organism: Chloroflexota bacterium (assembly GCA_003486225.1). Next base: position 1,712 of record DNGN01000007.1, on the reverse strand, counting down.
CCGTGTTCACCATCGTAAACCAGCTGGCTGCCCTCCGGTAGTCCTTTCGAGAGGTTCAGGATGCCATCAACCAGTGCAGGTTCTAGCAGTTGAACCGGTGTGTTTACATTCACGCTGTTTTCCGCATTCCCAGGATCTTCGGCGTCTGCAAGATCCTGACCTGCTGTTTCCAGCCCTTGCTCGCTGACCTGCACCGGCGGCGTGGGAGGGGCAGCATTGGCCCTGACATTAACCAAACCCTCGGAGGTCCCGAGTGACGGGAAGATCATCCCGTTCACATCCACCCAGGAGATACTGGAAATGGATTCCTGATCCCAGGCAATTACCGGAACACGTTCCACGGCATCGATCACCACTTTTCCGGATAACCCGATGGAAATATCAATCGATTCCAGGGCAGGAATTTTTCCGGGCAGGTTTTCGGTGAGATCCTCGGTATCGACTAAAAAGACAGGTTGATTGAGAATACCGGCTTTGTCTAATAACATTTCTTCTTCAATCCGGTTTATGCCTTTTACCACCACTCGATCGGTAGTCACGCTGAATTGTGGGGCAGTCCACAGCCAATAAAAGGCAAATCCCAGCCCAGCCAAGATCAAGAACGAGAGGACTCGCCAACCCACTCGTGGCACAGCTACAGCAGGGAACCGGATTTCAGCCCCGGTTGAACCAATCGCCACATCAAAGCGGCGGCGGTTTCTAAGCTGTTTCTTATTGCGACGTTTTAGCTCCACAGCAGGTGAGACCACCATCCCGGAACGTGAAACCATCGGCGGCATCTCACGGTGCGCGCTATTCCGGCGAGATTTATTCACCTGGCTCGGACCCCGGCGTTGGTTACGCCGTTCCCGAACGAAATCGGAGCGTCGATGCTCAGCAGTCATAGGGCTAATTGTTCCTCTCAAATGTTCTCTTGGTTGCATCCCGCTGTGCTTTTCTTTCCAATGCGTACCCAACCAGCCGGTCGACGAGGTCTTGGTTTTCCACACCACTGGCCTTCCACAACATGGGGTACATACTGATGCGGGTGAATCCAGGGATAGTATTCAATTCATTAATATAGATTTCACCTGTATCCTGGTCGATGAAAAAGTCCACCCGGGCCATTCCAGCGATATCACAGGCTTTGTAAGCCCGTAAAGCCAGCATGCGAATGCGCTCTGAGATTTCAGCTGAAATGGCCGCAGGGATCACCGTGCGGGAGCTTTCATCGTGGTATTTTGCATCATAGCTGTAAAACTCTTTTCCCGGCAGCACTTCACCGCACACTGAGACCAACGGATCATCGTTACCCATAACGCTGACCTCAATCTCACGTACACGATGGCCTTTTTGCACGATCACCCTACGGTCATAATCGGCTGCTTCTAATAAGCCTTCCATCAGATCGGATCGATTCTTCACTTTGCTGATACCCACCGAGGAGCCCAGGTTGGCAGGTTTGACAAAATAAGGATAATCGCCAAGAGTTTCCACTTTATCCAGGGTGGCCTGCAGATCCTGGTGTAATTCTGAGCGCAGCAATAAGACCGTATCCACTACTGGAATATCATTGGCTCGCATCAGATCAACAAATATCGCCTTATCCATCCCAACTGCAGAACCTGTAACCCCTGCCCCAACATACGCCACGTCCGCCATTTCCAGGAGCCCTTGCAAAGTGCCGTCTTCTCCAAAAGTACCATGCAGAACTGGAAACACCACCTCTACGG
>DNGN01000312.1 GCA_003486225.1 Chloroflexota bacterium | reverse complement strand
GGGCCGCCCTGGTAGTGCCCGGCATAATCGACTTGGTCAAGGTGGAGCAGAATAAGCTGGAGTTCGCCAAGGTCAGCCCACTTTTTGGCGTGGGCCAGAATTTCGAGATCTGCATTATGGTCAATGGCGCGTGCGAAGCTGGCTTTGTCTAAGCCTGAATTTGCCAGCATTGCCTCGTACCAGGCATGCCCGGCTAGGCCGGTTTTCAACCCGGCCCGTTCAGCAGCTGAAAAGATGTCGTCCTGGGTGAAAGTGCGCACACTGTCATAATCCGGCGGGTTGAGAGCCTGGCCATCATTGATGTACGGCCAGGCACCAGTGAGAATCGTGGTCCAGGAAGGCGCTGAGTAGGAAGGAGGAATGCTGTGCATGGCCGCCCAGGCACCCTGCTGGCGCAGTTCCGCAAGGAAGGGCATGACTTCGAGGTCCAGGGAAGTATCTTGCCGCAGGGCATCTACCACGATGATGACCAATCGGCTGGTGAGAGGAGCAGAAATAGGTTCTTTGGGTTTGGGGGGATTGTCAGCCAGAGGTGAGCGAAATTCGAAAAGGGAATCCGTCAGGGCGGACGCCCATATATAAAACCCTAATGCAACGAAGAGTAGAAAGAGTGTTCCGATTAACAGCCAGGATTTGGCGCGCATCGATTTCCTCCTTTTCTCGCAGGTAATAGATATTCAGATGCAGATCAGGTTCGATGATGTTCTTCTTTAATTATTTATAACATGAAATACGGCAGTTTTTTCTGGTCGCCTGATTAAACGCCAGTAGTGTAAGCTGGCCGCCTTAAAAATGAGAGTTTAATAATAAATGCGTTTGCGGCAGAGGAAACGGGAAAACTTGCTGTATGATAATAAAAACTGGAAAAAGGAAGCGGAAATGCGGGACAGTGAGGTTCTAAATCAAATTGTTTTCAGTGAGACTGCCACAAAGGAAGAGATCGGCTGGCTGGGAGAAGGGCTGGAGAGATTCAACCTGGACCAGACCAGAGGTGAATTTAGCCAGCCGGGGATTGAGATTAACCAGCTCATAAAAGACCCGGACGGCAAGGTGGTCGGGGGGGTTAATGCCAGCACAATGTACCGCGTGATGCACCTGGAGGTCTTGTGGGTGGCTGACGAATACCGCAAGTATGGCCTGGCGAGTCAGCTGGTACTGGGTGCGGAACAGATCGGGGCGCAGCATGGCTGCCTTTCTACCCAAACCATGAGCTTTTCCTTCCAGGCCCCCGGCTTTTACCAGAAACTGGGTTACAAAGTGCTGGGAATTTATACCGGCTATCCTTTTGGCATCAGCGAATACGTGCTCAACAAGCGGCTTAACTCGCCGCTGAACCCGGTTGCCAGGCCGCAGGTGCTGACACTGGAAGGTCTTGCCGGAGAGTTTTCGATCTCCGACGATCCATCTCCGCAGGAACTGGAGGTTTTGCATCAGGGGCTGCATGGGCATGTGGTGGAGAACATTGGCGATAAGTATAAAGGTATGGCGATCAGGTTGGCAGCCAAACATGCATCGGGTGAGCTGGCTGGGGGGCTGACGGGCTTTACCACGATCAATAACCTGATCCTGGAAAGCATGTGGGTGGAGGAGAAATTTCGCGGACGCGGGGTAGGGTCCCGGTTGCTGGACATGGCCGAGCAAATGGCGATTAAAAATGGCTGTGTTGCCAGCCAGGCGATTTGTTTGTCGTTCCAGGGGGTTCAGTTTTTTAGCCGTCGGGGATTTGAGATTTACGGGATTTCAGATAGCTACCCAGCCCCGGTGCAGGAATATCACATGATCAAGCGCTATCCATGAAGCCACAACCTGCAGGAGGGAGCCCCCTGGTTCTCAATGCCGGGTTGATTTGGAGCGCAGATAAATCTTAATTGAGGAGGAAACGAATGACGGGTTTGCAGGGATCAGATCAAAAACTGCCGGTCAGAGGCGAACTGAGGCTTTTTTATGCCGCATCGGTGCTGATTGCACTCTTAATGGCAGTTGTGTCGTTGGTGGGATTGACGAACCGAGAGCTGGTTTACCCAACAGAAGAGCTTGTGCAGGGTTTTGCAGCCAATGATGTGGCCAATCTGTTTATCGGGCTGCCAATTTTGATCTGGTGCATGTGGAGTGCGCGGCGCGGCAAGTTGACCGGACTGCTGTGCTGGCCTGGCGCACTGTTTTTTGTCGCCTATAACTACCTGGCCTATGTATTCGTTTTACCGGTGAGTTGGGCGTTCTTTGGCTACCTTGGGTTGGTCGTATTAAGTGTTTACACGCTGGTGGGGCTGGTTGCCATTACAGATGGAAGCGCTGTGCAAGGCAGGCTGGCTGGCCGGGTGCCGGAACGGTTTGCAGCTGGGGTGCTGACGGCTTTTGGTGCGCTGTTCTTTTTGCGGGTATTTTTGGAAATTGGGGGCACGCTGACCGGAGGAGAGCCGATGCCTGGCCCGGAATTGGGTGCGAACATTTCCGACTTTTTCACGTCTCCATTGCTGGTGATCGGTGGGGTACAGCTTTGGCGGCGCAGGCCCTTCGGCTACCTGGCCGGGCTGGGCCTGCTTTTCCAGGCCAGCGCACTGTTCATCGCGCTGATCCTTTTCCTGGTCGTACAGCCGGTGCTGACCAATGCACCTTTTGCTGCGCTGGATGTGGTATTCGTCCTGGTGATGGGGCTGGTCTGTTTCGTTCCCTTCGGTCTGTTTCTGAGAGGTGCATTGGAGCGGGGGTAAGTATTTCCAGGAGGAAAATTTAAAAGTATCCCTATTTTACCTGTTATGTGGTGCTGTCTTCTAGCTGGAATTTTGCCACTTGACAAAATTAGTTTCAATCTTAAAATCGATAAACTAGTTTTATATCCCCCCAATTTCAAAAGGACACCATGAAAAAGCACACCCTGCTCATCTTTGTTTTAATGTTAAGTGCATTAACAGCATGTAAAACAGTCAGCGGTTTAACTGGGAATGGGGCCAGCGCACCCCCTGAGTTGGAATACATTTTTATGGAAAATTCTGATCCGGTTGAGGTAAGCGTAACTCTCGATCCCAGCCATCAAACGGAAGCCTTGATCCCGGTTCAGGGTGGGAGTTTGAGCGTGACTGCCGGGGACGGAACCAACTTTACCCTGGATATCCCGGCCAATGCATTACTGGTGGATACGCTGATCCGAATGACATCGGTCGGCCAAGTGGACGGGATGCCCTTCGGTAGCGATGTGTATGCTGTCCAGTTTGAACCGGAAGGTTTGCAGCTTTACGAATCGGCCACATTGACCATCACGCCTTCCCAGGATATCCCGGTGGAGGAGCAGATCATGTTTGGTTACCAGGGGGCGGGTGAAAATCTGGCCCTGGCAGTGCCAGTGGTAAGTTCCAGTAAAATCCAGATCTTGGTTTCGCATTTCAGCGGCAGTGGGGTGACCAAAGGATTGTTAGCGGATGTGGAACCTGTCCGGCAGCGCATCGGTGGAGATGCAGAAACTCGTCTGCAGAACGCGGCTGCAGCACAGCTGCAGCGAGAACGCCAGAAGCAATTATTGGGCGATGAGAGCGGCGAAACATTGGATTTTGAGAGCACTTTCCGAGAATTTGAAGAACTGGTAGTAAAACCGCGCATCGCGGCTGCCGGCGAGAGCTGNNAATGACGATAGCAGTTCCCTCAGTTCCTTGTTTGATAATGGCCTGATGGACACCGTCGCTGAAACCTGCATGCGAGAAGAATTTGAACTCTGCCGCGATGAGCATATCATTCACCGCATCCTGCCCGCATGGCTGGGATTGGAACGGCAATCTGCCCTGCTTGGCTTAACAGGAGATGGTGGTTCGACACCAGCACTGGAAAAGGCCAAAGAATATGCCAGCAAGTGTCTGACGTTTGAGCTGCGGTTTGAATCTGAAGCCAATGTGGACTCCGGAGATGGTGGTGGCTACAATTCAGCAGTTGAATCGAAGGTCAAGCTGAAATTCGATCCCACAACATTGGAAATGAGAAACCAGGCACCGCTGGTGAATACAGCCTTTGAATTCCTGGTTCCTGACTGCAACGTCACGTCGAATCGCGGTGGCGGGACGTTTGAGGTCTTGTCACTGGCGTTTACTCCCGATTCCCACTCGCCAAGCGATGAGCTCGGGTATGTCCGCGACTTCACGCTAATTTATTTCCCAGGAACGACCTCTGAGAGTTTTTCTATCAGCTGCGAGGATACCCCGGCGTTTTCCAGCCCGCCTAGCCCGATGTGGACCGGCGTTTTCCTGGTAGAGCATGAAAGTGAAATGGATACCTCTGGAGGTGGTTTCATCGCAGTAGATTGGGAAATATTTGGTAATGAATATTTTGCCAAAAAGGAATGGATCAAATCTTCCAATTATGGCCAAAGTGAGACGGAGGCCGGGACTTTCAAGCTGTATCATATGCCCGAGGGGAATTAATTCCCTCGGATCGGTAAGAAAGGTTTACCCCCGTCTCAGGTTCGGGGAAGATGGCAAAAATTAAATTTTTAAACCTGCCCCCGAACTGATCGTTGTCAGTTCGGGGGCAGATGTGTTTGGACTGACCTGCTAGGGTCAGTCTATTTTTAATTGATGGTCTGTTCTGTTTGATTTGTATTTTTGGATAACAATCTTGGCATGATCAGGATAGCAGATAGGCCGAAGATGATATGCAAGGGGACAGTGATCAGTTCGAACCCGGCGGGAAGCTGTGACAAGGCTGGAGAGGGGGCTGGGCCGACGCCAAGGTGGGGGAGGATTGAAATAAGAACAAATCCCACCACGCCAATGACCAGCACAGGAAAGGCAAATTTGGTGTATTTGGAGAGCAGAAAATACGCCAGGGCGGCAATTAGATTGGGCAGCAGGGAGGCTAACAAGATTGAGAGCACGATCATGACTGCCCAATCATGCCCGCCAAAAAGGACCAGCGCCAGGTAAATCAGAATATTGATTGCAGCAGCGATCAGCCCGGCAAATAAGCCTGCTCTTAGATAGCGATTGAGACTCGATCGACCTGCATCAGACTGATTTGAGAAGGCCATCGATTAATTACTCTTTTCAGCTTGATGAGCCGCCACAGCGTTGTTGAGAATGTTGAGAAACTCATCCAGCGGGACGCGATGGACCTTGGCGGCCACCTCAACTGTGAGAGCCTTGGTCAGCATTTTTCGGAACGAATAGCGTGCAACCCGTTTGACCCCAAATATCTCCATCACATCGGCGATATCGCCGTATTCTTCTAATATAGCCGAAACCCGGGTGTTTTTTGTGATCTGCATGATTCTCCTTGAAATTCTAGAAATGGTTAATAGTTTTTTCAGCCTATACCAATAATGCATTGGATTGTAACATCCCCTTGTATGCAAGTCAATACTTGCATATAATAGATATATAAGAAACGGAAGGAAAATATGCCAAAATACATCGATGAGGAAAAACTTTTTTTAGAAGTTGTGCGCAGTATTGGAGAGGTGGGAATTGGGAAAACCACCACCAAGCAAATTGCCCAGTCTGCAGGGGTGAATGAAGTGACTCTCTTCCGCAAATTCGGAACTAAATTAGGGCTGATCGAGGCCGCCTTTCAGCATATAGTGGCTGCATCGCCGCTGCAAGAGCTGCGCTATTCCGGGGATCTGGAAGCTGACTTGAACCAGATTGTGAACGCTTACCAGGAAACCAGTTTTCTTTACGGGGAGGTGATCCCGATCATCCTCTCCGAGGTGCCGCGCGACCCGGAAATGCGAGCCTTGTTGGCTCCCTTCTTGTCGGTGGTAGGCTCGATTACGAAGATCATTTTAGAATACCAGCGAAATGGTTTGTTGATTAGCGAGCCAGGTTTTTCAGCCGTCAGCGCGCTGCTAGGGCCGATCATCATCCGCCGCATGCTGCAAAGAGCTGCCCCTGACTTTGAGGGTGAAAAGTTGGATGACCGGATCTATGTGCAGTCTTTCCTTGAAGGCAGGAAACAGGTAAAAAAATAGAGCGATTCGATTTGCGCATAGTCAATAAGGACTCCTGCCAGGTAATCAGTCAAAATTCGTAACTAATGATTTGAGCGAGTGTTTTCGATAAAAACCATATCCATGAAGAGAGGAGTTTGATATGACTGATAAAGTAGTTGGTGAACGAAAGCCCTTGCTCTCGGCAAGGCAGGTTGGTTTTGCCGCAGCATTTGGTGGCATTGCGCTAGCTTTGGTCCTTTTGGGGGTTACGATCCCGATTCCGGGAACCCCTGTGGTGACAGACCCGCGTGAAATTTTCACCACGATTGGTGCATCCCTTACCGGGCCGGTGGGCGGCATCGTGATTGGTATTCTTGCCGGTATTGCTGAACCCGGGATCCCCCTGGCCAGCCTGCTGGCGCATATTGTCGGCGGTATTTATAGCGGTTATGTATACAAAAACTTTGCCTGGAAATCCAAAGATAACCGTGTGATGTATCTGGTCAAATGGGCTGTACAGGTGTTAGGCTATTATTTTGTCGTCGTGGTTCCGCTGTTTGTGGTTGGCTTGATGATGTTCTACCCGGATCCGGAATACGGTGGGTTCTTCGGTTTCCTGGCTGTATTGGAATCTGGTGCTGCACCCGAGGCAGTCATCACAACCGTGGTAACAACGATCATTATGGCTGCTTTACCGGAACGGTACCGCAGGCCGCTGTGGTAGGTCCTTAGTCGCCTGATCGCGATTGATTGAGATCCAGGTCACAACGGATCAGGAAGATCAGTTGTGACCTGGATTTATTTTTAGATATAATTACGCTTATGTCATTCGATATTGAATTTAAAAATGTAGCCTTCACATATGAGGGAGCCAATAAACCTGCCCTTAAGGATATTAACCTTACTGTTTCGTCGGGTGAGATCATTTTGATTACCGGGCCGGCAGGCAGTGGTAAAACCACCTTGTGCAGCTGTATCAACGGCCTGGTTCCTCACTATCATGAGGGAGAACTCAGCGGCGATGTATTTGTAAAGGAATACAATACGCGCATTGCCCGGGTGGGTGGGTTGGCCTCCATCGTAGGCATGGTTTTCCAGGATCCTGAAAGCCAACTGGTGACCAACAGCGTGGCCGATGAGGTTGCATTTGGCCCGGAAAATTTGGGGGTGCCGCGAGAAACCATCAAGGAACGCATAGCCGAGGCCTTGAAAGCCACCCGCCTGGAGGGGTACGATGAGCGCGAGCCGCACACCCTTTCTGGGGGCGAACAACAGGCCTGCGTGATTGCGTCCATTTATGCGATGCATCCCGAAATCTATGTTTTGGATGAGCCGCTGGCCAACCTGGACCCGGAGGGGAAAGCGCAGGTGCTGCGGGTGGTGGTGGAGATCGCCAAGCAGCGCGGCAAGACTTTGATTTTGGTGGAGCATGCGCTGGAGGAAGTGCTGCCCCTGGTCGACCGGGTGATCGTGCTCAACGAAGGGCAGATCGTTCGGGATGGTACGGTCGAAGAAGTGCTTGAGGCGGGGGATATCCCGTTTGTGTTTACCCGCCCTGCCATTGTGCAGCTGGGTGAAAAATATGGCTTTCAGCCTCTGCCCCTTTCTTCCGAAGCGTTTTATGAGAAGATGCGTGCCGGTTACTCGCTTGGAAAGATCAAGTGGGAAGAGAACGCGCCGGACATAAACCCCCATACGGACAGGGTGATCGAGATGGAAGATTTATTCTTTTCTTATCACCAAAACCAGATTTCACAGCGGGCGGCATTGGCGGGTGTCAGTTTATCGATAAACGCTGGTGAAATTGTGGCGATTATGGGCCGCAACGGTTCTGGAAAAACCACTTTAATCCGTCATATTATTGGCCTGCTCCAGCCGGATAAGGGAAAGGTTGTGGTACTGGGCAACGATGTTGCCAGTACGCCAACACACACCCTGGCCCGGAAAGTCGGCTTTTGTTTTCAAAACCCCAATCACCAGATCGTGTCTTTCAACGTGCGGGATGAGATCATCTTCGGCCTCAAAGCCCACGGCATTGACCCCTCTGAGTTTGAAACCCGGATCCGGCAATCCTTAGAATTTGTGAACATGGGTGATTTCATCGATGCAGAGGTTTTTGACCTGGGCAAAGGGCAGAAACAGCGCGTGGCTTTGGCCTCAGTGCTTTCACTAAATCCGGATATCCTGATCGTGGATGAACCAACCACCGGCCAGGATCCGCGCATGGCACGTGAAATTTTTGAAATAATTCAGCGATTAAATGAAACGGGTACCACCGTATTGATGATCACGCATCAAATTGATTATGCGGCCACTTTTGCCAAAAGGGCTGTTGTGATGCGCGAGGGCAAGATCAGATTTGATGGTCCGATGAAGGATTTGCTGTCCGATAAAGACCTGATGAAAGACTCAGCCCTGGAGATGCCGGAAACAACCCGCCTGGCGTACATGATGCAGGCGCATGGGATCCCTCCTTCCTTGGTGACAAAAGAAGAATTGGATCACGCCATCGAATTGTTGTTGGAGGCAGCCCATGGCGATTGAGTACAAGAAAGGCACATCTTATTTGCACAGGTTGGATGCGCGTTCCAAAATCCTGATGTTCGCGATTGCGACCCTGGTTGCGGTGGTGGTGATTGACCCTGTTCTGATGGGGATCCTCTTCCTGCTGCTTTACCTGATGGGAAGAAAGGCTGTTGACCCCAGCCAGTTGAACAAAAACCTGCGCGTTTTGGTCGTGATCTTCTTCACCTTCTCCATGTTCCAGATCCTATTTTTTACACCGGAAGATTCCCATTTCTTGTTCTACCTGGTGCCTGGGAAGCAATGGGTAAAGGTGACTGTTGAAGGGATCATCCGGGGTTTTGCGGTTTTCTTTCGCTTCTTTAGTGTGGTGTTAGCGGTGCATCTGATGCTCTATACAACCCCCCCGGTAAATCTTGTCCTGGCATTCACCCGCCGTACCAAGACTCCGCGAAGTGGTCAGGGAGGCTGGAACAATCTTGCTGGTGGGGATGATCTTTTGCCTGATAGCCTTCCTTTCGTGGCCGGATAAAATCCAAAGTTTTCCCTATGCAACCGGGGTGAAAATCCTGCTGGTGTTGGCAGCTTCCCTGGTGGTTGCCTTTATTTTAGAACGATTGATGTCCAAGGGCCTACCTCCCGAGATGGGGGTTGCCCTGACGCTCGGTTTTGCTACGGTTGGGATCTTGTCTCAGCAGACCCAAAAGATCACGGATGCCCAAAAAGCACGTGGCTATGATGTCCAACCCAAAAATTTAATTCAACGTGCGCAGGTACTGACCGCATTGCTGATCCCGATCTTCCTGGCGACCCTCGAACGGTCTCAGGATATTTCAATTGCGATCCTGGCCCGGGGATTTGACTATAACATTGATGCCAGGACGTACCGGCGCGAATTGGTGTTCAGCCGGGATGATTATTTATTCATCTTTGCCATCATCGCGATCCTGATCGGCGGGATGGTTTTAAATTATTTTGGCATTGGCAATTTCACAGAGCAGATCATCCTTAGTTGGATCGGCTATTAGAAAATTAAACACCTATAGGAGGATACCCATGACAGAACATTATTTAGACGGCAGTGTAACCCAACCATTTTGGGACAACTCGGTGGAGCCTCGGCTGGAAATTGAGCCTGGGGATACGGTTGTATTTGATTGCCCGGAACCCTGCGGCCAGGTGACGCCAGATTGGGATGATGATGATCTGGCGAATATCGATTTCTCCCCGATTCATGCCCTGGTGGGTTCGGTGTATGTGAAGGGGGCCAAACCCGGAGACTCGCTGCAGGTAGAAGTATTGAAGATGAAGCACAAAGGCTGGGGCTGGAGCGGCCACCTGAAAGGGTTTGGCTTGCTGGCAGATGATTTTGATTATGCCTACATTCACCACTGGAAACTGGAAGGCGATAAATGCTACTTCGGCGTTAAGGATATTGTGCTGCCCTTCCAGCCGTTCTGCGGCACGATGGGCGTGGCACCAGCAGAACCGGGACGCCTGAATACCATCCCACCACGTCAGAACGGCGGCAACGTGGACATCCGCGATCTGGTACCCGGCTCAAAGGTCTGGCTGCCGGTTCTGGTGGATGGCGCGTTATTTGCCTGCGGTGACTGCCACAGCGCACAGGGAGACGGCGAATTGTGCGGCACGGGTATTGAATCACCGATGGAAGTGACCCTGCGTTTCGGTGTGCGAAAAGATTTCTCGGTGAAGGAGCTGCAGTTCGAAACCCCCAGCCCGTTGACCATGTTGGACAAAAAAGGTTTCCATGCCACCACAGCCCACGGCCCGGATCTGTTCGAGAACGCCAAAAATGCCACCCGTTACATGATCGACTGGCTGGTCAGTACACATGGACTGAGCCGCAGTGAAGCCTATGTGTTGTGCAGCGAAGCGGCGGATTTAAAGATCAGTGAGATCGTGGACGCCCCGAATTTCATTGTTTCGGCCTATATGCCGCTGAGCATCTTTCAGTCCTGATCAACGTTCAAAAAAATGAAGAACCGGGTGATTTCAACCCGGTTCTTTTGTTTTAAGGACTGGCGCTCGGGAGCCGTTCATTAACAGTCAGGTACTGATGGAAATTATTGATGATATGCGCTGGTCCAGGGGGTATATTCGGCTTCCAGATTTTGCCGTATCTCGGCCAGCTCGAACCAGACGGGCTTGAGCTGCATGGCAGCGAACATCTCGGACTGGTCATCGTAGTGGGGGGATTGCTCCCGGGTGGTGGCACTGCCGTACTGGTGGATGCTGTAAGACTCGACACTGCCATCCGGCCGCCAGGCGACCAGCATGACATAGCCATCGCCATCGTTGGCTTTCAGGATGCCATCCTCCTGCCGTTCGGCGTAGGCAGCCCGGATCACATCTGGTCCGCCGCCCAGCGGCACATCGACCTGGCCGCGCTGCAAACGCTGCACCTCTCCCCAGGCCGGATCGATTTTCCCATGGTGCTGCTGCAGGTAGTCCACTGCCTGTTCAAAAGCCATACGAACATCCTGGGGAGTGAATTCGTTCCTGTCCATGGAGGAACCGTTAAAATCCTCCACATTTTCGGACAGGTTATACATGGTGAGCACCCCCAGGGCGGCGTGCTTGCTTTCTGCCCCAACGCTGAGATCCCAGCCAGCCAGCAGGCTTTGCGCTTGCTTCAGGAGGGGGTCTTCAAAAGTGAGATCGGCCAGCATGGTCATGGCAGTGCCGACATCCGAATCCGGATGGTAGTAAAGGTTGAACTTATAGGCGATGAATTCTTCAAAGCTGATCGAGTCATCCGCGCTGAACAATCCTTTAAGCATCAGGGAGCGGTTGGTCTCATAGTCTTCGATGCCGAAATTGAGCGAGAAATCGGCTGGGTCGGGATTGCCGTCGCCGAAGGTCGTCAGGTAGGGTGAGCTATTGGCATTCTGGAAGAAGCCTGAAGGGGGATTGAGGACCTGGGGCAAATTTTCGGGAGCCAGGTATTCGGTCCACAGCACGTCGGAGGTGGTGCCCGGCAGGTATAGGTCCCACTGGAAGCCATCTGCCCGGATGGGCAGCTTGGCATTGTAGAGGTAATAGAGGTTGCCCGAGTTATCGGCATACCCCACGTTGAAGGTGGGTAAGGCTCCGTTGTACATGGCGGTGCGCCACTCCTCAAAGTTGGTTGCCTTATTCAACTGGTAGAGCTGCTGGAAGATATGGATCTGGCCAAAACCGGAGTAGCGGATGGCATACACGCCATGATCCTGGCGCACCACCGGGCCGAAAACTGACCACAGGGCCTCTTGCTTGATGGTGATCTTTAAATTGCCGACCAGCTTGACCTTGAGGGGGACTTCGCGCACTTCCAGCTCCAGCCATTGGCCGTCAAAAAGGTATTGGTTCTCGTTCTCAGGATTGATCTCCAGGAGATAGATGTCGGTCAGGTCGGGGTCATTGACCGTCATGGCCCAGCTCAGGTTCTCGTTGTGACCCTGGATGACGCTCGGCACACCCGGGAAAGTCGCCCCGACCACATTCCAGCCCTCTTCACTGTGCAGGTGGACCTCGTACCAGGTGACGGGGCCCTGCCAGGGCTGGTGGGAGTTGACAGCGAAAAAGGTCGAACCATCGGTGGTGCGGCTGGGAGCCACCCCAAAGACATTCGAACCGTGCTGGTAATCGGTAAACTTATACCAGGCCCCAGGCATTGGGGAGACCTCGGACTGGCGTTGGTCGGCGAACAGCTCGCTGATGGGGCCATCCAGGCCAAAATACATCGGGGACTGGAAAACGGAGATGGCGACCATATCCTTGCCGGTTACCGGGAAAGCTTCCTCAACCAGGACCTGCTCGGGATGCAGGGCCGCATAATGATTGAGACCTTCGGCATAGGCATCCAGGATGGCTTTGGTTTGCGGATTGATGTCGCTCTGATATTGGGCATCGACCACATCCCAGACACGCAGCAGTGCCACGAGATAATCCACGGCAGCAGAATCAGGCCCGAAGGCGCGGCCCAGCATGCCTTTGCCGGCCAGCATGCTGCCCTGGATGGTGGCGAAATCGTCCTCGGCGTGAGCAAAGGCCAACCCGAAGGCCACATCCGGGTCGGTCTGGCCGTAGATGTGGGGGACCCCGTAGCGATCGCGCAGGATGCGGACATTGTATTTGCCTTCTGGGACGGCGAGATGTGAGAGGTCATACCGGAGCGGCCAAAAGATGTAGCCAGCTGCCAGCGCCAGCAGTACCAGCAGGGCAAGGGTGATCTTTTTCCAGGGAAGTGATTTGATGTATCTTGAGATTTTGTGCATTTTGATCCTTGCGTGTGATATGGCGCCTGGTCCGATTCAACGTCTAG
>DNGN01000153.1 GCA_003486225.1 Chloroflexota bacterium | reverse complement strand
GAAGAGGAGATCCGGGCCGATTATCCGCGCATTCAGCAGGAATATCTGTCCGGGGTTTTTCCTCCGGATATCCGCGAAGAATTGCAATATATTTTGCGAAATGTAGAAAAATATCCAATTATTGTGCGTTCTTCCAGCTTACTGGAAGACAACTTCGGCACTTCGTTTGCGGGTAAGTACGAATCGCATTTTTGCCCCAACCAGGGCACTCCGGAGGAGAATTTCCGCGCTTTCGAGCGCGCCATTATAAAAGTGTACGCCAGTGCCCTAAGCCCGGAACCTTTGCTTTACCGCCGCAGCAAAGATCTGCAGGATTATGATGAGCGGATTACCGTGCTGATCCAGGTGGTGCAGGGGGAGCAGGTGGGGGATTATTATCTTCCGCATGCTGCCGGGGTGGGCTTCAGTCAGAATTTGTACCGCTGGTCACCGCAGATTGACCGGGATGCCGGGTTCTTGCGTCTGGTTTGGGGGTTAGGCACGCGGGCGGTGGACCGGGTAGGCAATGATTTCCCCCGGCTGGTTGCACTCAGCCACCCGATGCTGTATTCCCATTCAGACCCGCGTTCGCTGAGCCGTTATTCGCAGAAAGAAGTCGATCTGATCGACATGAAAGCCAACAAGTTCCGCACACTCTCCATCTACGATGTGCTGGATAACCGCTACCCGCTGCTGCGCTTTATCGCCCAGGTCTACCAGGATGGCTATTTTTCCCCGATCCGCAGTGCGCTGCCGCAAGCGGACGTGACCAGCCTGGTCGTGAATATGGATGAAATGCTGCGGCGCACGCCGTTTGCAGACCGCATGAAACGCATGCTGACCACCCTGGCCACGCATTATCAGTCAGCGGTGGACCTGGAGTTTGCTGTGTCCATCCTCAACCCTGACTCGCGCAAGCCAGAAGTGGTCATCAGCATCTTGCAGTGCCGCCCGCAGAGCCTGCTGCAGGAAAAAGAGGTTCAGATCCCGAAACATCTGCCCGAGGATAAATTAATTTTCGCCACCAGCCAGGTACTGCCTCATGGGCACGTGGAGAATATCCGTTTTGGTTTATTTGTGACCCCCGAAGGCTATTTCAGCCTGTCTTCAGATGCTGAACGCATTAAGCTACAGCGCGCCATCAGCCGCCTGAACCTGCGGCTGGCTGAAGAGACTTTCATTTGCCTGGGACCCGGACGTTGGGGCACCACCACACCGGATCTGGGGATCAGTATTGGTTATTCCGATATTTACAATACCCGGGCATTGATCGAGCTCTCCGGACAGGGTGTGGGTACCGCACCTGAGCCCTCGTTTGGCACCCATTTCTTCCAGGACCTGTTAGAGTCCTCCATATATCCGCTGGCGATCTACCTGGATGATGAGGATGTCTTTTTTAATCGAGACTTTTTTTACCAGACCAAGAATTGCTTGCTGGAATACCTGCCTGATGCTGAAGCGCTGGTGGATGTGCTGCGCCTGGTACGGGTGGCAGATTTTAAGCCCAACCACCATATTCATCTGATCATGGATGGAGAAGCAGGCCGGGCGGTGGCATTTTTAGAGGAGGACGCAGCGTGAAAAAATTTGTTGCGGTTGCAGGAAACATTGGGGTTGGCAAATCCACACTGGTGGAAAAGCTGTGTGCAAAAATGGGCTGGCAGCCGTATTTTGAACCGGTAGCCGAAAACCCCTACCTGAAGAATTTTTACCAGGATATGACAGCCTGGGCTTTTCAGTCCCAGGTCTTTTTCCTGACCCACCGCATGCGCTCCCATTTTGAATTGCTGATGAATCCTTCTTCTGTGCTGCAGGACCGCAGCGTCTATGAAGATGCTGAAATCTTTGCCCGCAACCTGTACCTTCAGGGGAACATGACTGAGACGGATTATGCCACCTACCGTGAGCTGTTTGATCTGTTCATCAACATGCTGAACCCACCGGACCTGGTGATCTACCTGAGTGCACCAGTTCAGACCCTGATGCAGCGGATCAATATAAGGGGACGAGATTTTGAGCAGACCATCTCGGAGGAATATCTGACGCAGTTAAACGAACTATATCAAGACTGGATCGGTGGCTTCCAACTTTGCCCGGTGCTGACGGTCCCGGCTGACCAGCTGGATTTTGTGCATACTCCCGGTCACCTGGACTTAATTGCCAATAAAGTGGAGGAAAAATTGCGCGGCAAAGAGGAAGTTTTCTTTGCCCCTGAAGACATCATCCGCTACCAGTAGCAGACCCATGCTTGGTGCTGCGGCTACAGGTGGGGTTATTTTTAAAAAGCTGAGTTACTTAACATAACGTCCCAGGAGAATTGATTTGCCGATTGAATCGCTGCCGTATATCCTTGCATTGGGAATGATGTATGGGGGGACTGTGTTGGCTTCGCGCTTCGCGGTTGGCCAGTTTGCACCGACCACTTACGTTGGATTGCGTTTGTTGCTTGCCGGTACAGCGCATGGTGTGGTGTATCTATTTTCCGTGAAACGCAAACGCTGGCCGCGAGGGAAGGAAATCTGGTGGAAGTCGATGGTGCTGGCGGTGTTCGGCACGGCCATCCCAATGAATTTTTTGGTCACGTCGCTGCAGTTCCAGTCCAGTGGGGTTACCGCAATGCTGATTACCCTGGGCCCGGCGATTACGGTGGTCTTGGCCCATTTTTTTCTGGCCGATGAACGGCTCTCAGTGCGTAAGTTGCTGGGGGTGGTGATAGCCTTGAGTGGGGCAGTGCTGATGTTGGTGCTAGGAGAATCGGGGCTTCCGGATGTCAGCAAGGTCAACCCGCTCGGATATTTGCTGGTATTTTTGGGTATGATCTCCAGCAGCGCGTCCACGATCTTTGTGAGACGTTCGATGCAGAATCTGGATGCCTTTGATGTGTCCAGTATCCGGCTGTGGACAGCAGGCCTGATCGTGATCCCTCTTTCAGTTTTGGTGGCTGGTTTTGATCTCAGTGCAGTCAACCGGCAAGGGATATTTTCTTTGGGGTGGGCTGCTCTGGCAGGGACCTTTTTTGCCACGCTGCTCTCGTTTTATCTCACCAAAACTTATGGAGCCACCCCAACTGCCCTGACAGCCTATGTCACCCCGGTTGTCGCCAGCATTGGCGGGTCATTGCTGTTGGATGAACAGATCACCTGGGGGATTGTTGGCGGTATGCTGTTGATCATTGCCGGGATTACCTTCATCAACCGCAAACCAAAATCGATGACAGAAATAGGTGTCCGGGAAGGGGTATGACCTGTGGTTGGGGGATTTGGTGGAAACTGCGCTCCAGGATGCAGTTAGCTTTTGACAAGAAATACAATCGTGACGCCGTCTCCGCCTTCGCTGCGGCCGCCAGCTTCGAAGCGTTCTACATAGGGGTGGGTCCGGACCATCTGGCGGACAGCATCTCGCAATTTCCCGGTGCCTTTGCCATGCACAATGCGGGCATAGGGCAGGCCAGAGATATAGGCTCGGTCCAGGTAGTGTTCTAATTTCTCTACTGCTTCATCGACAGTCAGACCGCGCAGGGAAAGTTCAACACCTGGGGAGGGTGTGGAGAAGTCCACTGGCTTTAAGTGTACCGGCTGAACCGGTTTTTCTTGTGCCTGGCCGCCGATCAGTTCCAAATCGTAGAGATCAACCCGGACCCGCAGATTCCCGATCATAATCTCTGCCTGTTCTTCTCCCAGTGAGGAAACGATCCCTTCTTTACCCAAGGTGCGCAGTTTTACTTTATCCCCGAGGCGGATAGGGCGTGTTTTGGCTGCCTGAGGGATCTCTCTGCTAACCTGCTGGCGTTGGGCTGGTTTTTCAACTGTGGTTTCAATCTGGCGGACGGTTTCTTCAATGCGGTCTACCACTTCCAGCGGTTGACGCGCTTGCGCAAGCTGGCGGCGGGTTTTTCTCAATTCTTCCTGAATAACCTCAACTTCACTTTGCGCTTTTTGCTGTGCCTCAGCCAGGATGCTGATGCGTTCGTCTTC
>DNGN01000152.1 GCA_003486225.1 Chloroflexota bacterium | reverse complement strand
AGCGTATGCTGGAGAAATTGAAATAGGCCCCCACCCGGCCTCCCCCAAATTGGGCGAACTTCAGACGAATTTGGGGGGAGGTGCCCGTTACATCGTCCCGATGTACTTCGGGAGGGCGGAGGGGGTGGGGCCTAACACTCACTAAACCCACACGCATAACACTTGCGGCAGCCTTCCTCGTTGATCACGCTGGCATGGCCGCATTCCGGGCACATATCGCCTACCTGGTGGATATCCATCCTGGGTGGGGCAATATCATCCAGATCATCATTCTCATCCTCGTCCGTGTGGTTGCCGTTGCCGTTGGTCAGGGTGGTCAGCGGGGTGTAGCTGTCGCCGTGATGCTCGGCAGTCGATTCCAGATACTCGCCGATCACCAGCGCTACACCGTCTGGCAGAGAGCTGACCCGGTTGGGGCCAAACCCGCTGCTGCGGCTGCCGCCGATCCCTCTCAGCTGGCGGTAGATCTCAAACAGGCGCTTACGCGGCGCAATCGGGGATGCCAGGCGCAGAATGTAAGACAGCAGGCGGCCAATGGCCTCCGAGACCGCTGCAGTCTCAGAACCTGCCTTGGCGGTGTTCAAAAAGACCTCAAAAGGCTGGTCGTTGCCGTTCTCATTGATGGTCACAAAAGCCTTGCCCACCGGTGTCTGGATATTATAGGTCTTGCCCACCAGCGTACGCGGGCGCGGCTTCTTGGTCTTGTTCCAGATGACCGGCATCTCTTTGGCAGGCTGTTCGCCCTGCTTCTCTTTGGCGGTGGCGTGCGTTTCCAGCACCACCGTCTCGCGTGAGCCGGTCACATAGACCGTGATGCCCTTGCAGCCCAGTTTCCAGGCCAATTTGTATGCCGTGGCCACATCCTCTTCTTTGGCATCCGCCGGGAAGTTGATCGTCTTGGACAAACTGTTATCAATGAAAGCCTGCATGGCACCCTGCATGCGTACATGTTCTTCAGCTGTGATATCACCAGAGACCACAAAGGTATTGGCGATCTTCTCCGGCAGTTCTTCGATCCCCTGGCAGCTGCCTTTGGCAATCACCTGAGAGATAATGATCTCGCGGGTTTCTTCCGGCAGGCCGCTTTCAACCAGGGCCTTCTCAAACAGCGGGCTGGTGTAAGTCAGCTGGAGGTCCTTGCCCTTGTCATTGACGTGGCGGATATAGGCCAGGGCAAATACCGGCTCACAGCCGTAGCCCTCACAACCGGAGACGGTAGCAATCGTCCCGGTTGGGGCAATCGTGGTCTGAGCGGCATTGCGGATACCATGGGTTTCAATTCCCTTGATGATCGCGCCCCATTTAAGTTTCGGGCGATTAAAATCACGTTCGTACGGGGTCAGGGGCTTTGGGGCCTCCCAGGTCATGTTGTTGGGGTCGTACATACTGCCTTCAATGGCCTGGAAAGGACCACGGCTCTTCGCCAAATCCACGCTGGTTTTCATCGCATGGAAGCGGATAAACTCCAGCACCTGGGCGACAAATTCCTGCCCTTCGGGAGATCCATACCGGATGCCAGCATGGTACATCAGGTCTGCCAGGCCCATCACGCCCAGGCCAATTCGCCGGGCCCGGTGGGCAGCCTCCGCCAATTGGGGCACTGCCGGTACATAGGCATTCCCCTCGACAACATTATCCAAAAACAGGGTAGAGATGCGAACACTCTCTTCCAGGCGCTCCCAGTCCACCGTCCCATCCGGGCCGAAGTGCTGTGCCAGGTTGATCGAACCCAGGCAGCAGTTCTCATACGGGCCCAGGAACTGCTCGCCGCACGGGTTGGTGGCCTCGAGCTGGTATAGGTGAGAAACCGGGTTCGTGCGATTGGCTGCATCCAAAAACAGCAAGCCCGGTTCACCATTGTGGTGGGCCTGCCTGACGATCTTTTCAAAGAGCTGACGGGCATTCACAGTACGGAAGGTCTTGATCGGCAGCCCGGCAGCTTCTGCTTGTTCCAGCGTTCCATCAAACTTGCGGTATGCAGGATCAGTCGTATCCACAAAGCGCAGCGGCCATTCAGCATCTTCTTCCACAGCCTTCATAAAAGCATCTGTGATCCCCACGGAGATATTAAAATTGGTAATGGCATTCTCGTTCGTTTTGCAGGTAATAAAATCTTCGATATCCGGGTGNNTCGTAGACCCGCAGGAATCCCACCGGCCCGGTGGCTTCTCCGGCAGAAGTTTTGACAGGCGAAAATTTAGGCCGTAAGCGAGAAAACGCGAAGCCATTGCCGCCACCAGTCTGCTGGATCAAAGCTGCATCGCGCAGCGTCTGGAAAATTCCTGAGGACATGCGCCCCATATCATCACTGATCGGGAGCACAAAGCAAGCAGCCAGCTGACCTAGAGGGGTTCCCGCACCTGTAAAGGTAGGAGAGTTGGGGAAGAAGCGCTTAGTAGCCAGCAGTCGGTAAAAAGATTCAGCGGTTTCATCAACTGCCTCATCCCACTCTGCGCCTGCAGCAGCGATGTGGTAAGCAACCCGCCAAAAGGTCTCTTCCACATTTTCTATTGGTTCCCCGGCAAGGTTGCGCCGGGCATAGCGGCGGATGAAAACGCTGTAGGCGTTCTCAGTCAGATCAACGGGAGGAAGAGATGTTGGTCGTTCTGGAGTTGAAATTGTTAATTGAGTATTCTTTTCGGTTAGCATTCGCTCCTCCTAAGCGATAGATGGGATAGGGAATACAGAGGTCATAAGCAAGCTTACTGTGATTATTTCCCAATTGAATAAAGGGTAAAAATTAACTTTCGATCAAACGGTCAAGCTCCTGGCGAATAGCATGCAGATCATCAAGCCCAAGATAAACAATGGCATAGCGGATGTATGCAACCTGATCAAGCTCCTTCAGCCCAGCAATTACCATATCGCCAATCACTCGTGATGAGACCTCAGCTTTTCCCATACGCTGAAGTGTGGACTCAATTTCCCCTGCTAGGCGTTCCAAATCTTGTGCTGAAACCGGCCGTTTTACACAAGCCACCCTCAGCCCTCGGAGCAATTTTTCGCGGTTGAATTCTTCGCGATTGCCATCTTCCTTGATCACCAAGGGAGTAGCCAGGATAGCCCGTTCGTATGTGCTGAACCGCTTGCCACATTTTTTGCACTCCCGGCGGCGACGTACTCCCCCACGTTGGTCGTGTGTGGTATCGATTACTTTGGTGCCTTTCGCACCCTGGCAGTGTGGACAGCGCATAAAAAACCTCAATTTGTTCAAGTAATTTGAACCCCCACATGTGGGGGTTCAAAAATACGGCAGTAATGTATATATCGATGATGTACTGGCCATTCTATCACAGGAGAATTTTATGAGCAAGAAAAAATGGCCACTTTTCACTTTATTTTAAGACAGCACGTTAATTCTTTAACATTCTCCAAACTAGTCCCATAAAATCCTGATATCCCCACAACCAAGCGCAGGTATCT
Organism: Chloroflexota bacterium; assembly: GCA_003486225.1. Next base: position 6,522 of record DNGN01000152.1, on the reverse strand, counting down.
CATAGCCGAACACCCCAACTTTTACCAACAAAGGCCAGGGCTCGTTAAAATCCCTCATCCTCGATCAATTCTTCGCACAATTTCTGCACCTCATGTGGCAGCAAGCCCTCCCATATATGGGTGTCCATTTTCACTCTCAGGTCATCCCCCACCGCGACCCCTTCCTCACGCAGCAGTTCTGCCTGATAGATGCGGCTGTGCTCGGACCCTTTAATCACAATTTTTCCATCAAAGCCCACAACTCGCTGCCAGGGTATTTCGGAATATGCCGGATCATCAGAGCGGTTCTTCAATGCACTCATGGCATACCCCACTTGCCGGGCGGCCCCCGTTGCGCCAAGCATTTCCGCGATGCGGCCATAACTGGTCACCTTACCGGCTGGAATCTGGGATACCACTGCATACACTTTCTGATAAAAGAGGGCTGGTGGTCTTTTTTCTGCCATAGGGGTTTCCTTTGGGCGGATTGGCTGTGGAGATCTTTCCATGCCAGCCTAACGCCAAGAGCCTTTTTCTTTGAAGCCTTAATATCTTAGCTCAGTGAAAAATAAGAGTCAAAGTCTGGATTCCAGCCTGCTGGATGGAATTCGCCTGAGGCGATATCTTGAAGGTACTGACCGGTAAATTTGCCATCTGAGATCGCCTTCAAGGCTTCGATCAAAACATCCACATCTTCCAACGTGTTATACAAACCAAACGATATCCGGATCAACCCCGGCACTCTATCGCGCTTGTGATGGATCACCTCTTCACGCACCATTTGAGCTTCTTCCTTACTGACCTCAAGCAAATGCAGGATCAATGGGTGGGCGCAAAAGCAGCCATTGCGCACCCCGATACCAAACTCATGGCCCAGGATAGCGGCAACTTTAAAATGATCCATATGAGTCAATGTGAAAGGGATCACCCCGAGGCGTTCAGCAGCATGCTCCGGGTCCGGGTCTCCAAAGATGCGGATACCTTCCACTTCCGGTAAGCGGCGGAGGGCATGGGCTGTCAGTTGGGCTTCATGGGCAGCAACCTGATCCATCCCGATTTTTGTCAGCATGGTGAGCGCGGCTGCCAGGGCAATCGCTCCAACATGATTGGGTGACCCAGCCTCATCCCGCTCTGGCAAACCCGACCAGATCACATCCTCCAGGGTCACGATCTCTACCACACCGCCACCCACCGTATCAGGCGTACCGTCCTCCAACAAGTCCCGCCGGCCGATCAGGGCTCCCGTCCCAAAAGGCGCGTACATCTTGTGGGCAGAGATGACCAGATAATCCAGGTGGCGCGGGTCATCGAGTGGAAGCATTTCCACTTTTCGGTGGGGGGCCAATTGCGCACAATCGGCCATGAATTGAGCACCGACCGAATGCGCTTTCTCTGCCAGGTCATGAATGGGGTTGATAAAGCCAGTCACATTGCTGCCGCCGGTCAGCGACACCAGGGCGATGCGGTCTGCGTAGCGCGTCAATTTTTCATCGAAATCCAACAAATCCAAACGCCCATCAGGCAGCAGGTCGATGTGCAGCACTTCGACTTGAGCGCGCCATGGCAGATCGTTGGAGTGATGCTCCATGGCACTGGTCAGCACCAGATTTCTTTGTGCGGTAAAGGGAAATCGCCTGGCCAATTTATTAATCGCCTCGGTTGTATTCTTGCCGAACACACAGGTATGGGTTTGGCTGTCTGCCCCAAAGAATTGCAGCGTGATTTGGCGGGCTTCTTCATAATTATGGGTGGAAAGCTGGCTCTTAAAACCTGTTCCGCGATGGACACTGCTGTAATAAGGCAAAAAATCATTCACAGCTTGCTGCACGAATTTCAGCGCTGGCGTGGAAGCAGCATTATCGAAATTGATATATCGGGTTTGATTTCCATTTAAGAGCGGAACCTTGGTTCCGGTTCCAACGAACAAACTGCTATACCCATCTTCCGAGATATTCTGAGACATGCCAACTCCTTGGTGCTTTTATTCCTTCAGAAGCGCAGGACGGCTTGATTCTACCAAAAGAAATCAGCCCGCAGGCATGAAGAATGTACTATTTTCAGTGTAAACGGAGGAACAAAAACCGCAAGCCAACCTGATGCTTGCGGTTTTTTAGATCAGCGTTCGATTTAATAACCACACCAAGTATTACCGACGGTTTTTCGATTATTTGCGCTCTTCAATATCTCCCCATTCCAATTTCGAGGGCCGCCGCCGTTCCTCCCGCTCTTTTTTGCGGTCTCGCAGCTCGAGAAGTACTCCGATCACGATCAAAACCAATGGGATCGTCAAAACGAGCAGCCAGCCGCGCGGAATGGTACTGAAAAAACCGGGCTTTCCCTGGTCTGTTTGCGCAGTTTCAAGGCCATTCGTAGCCCCAGTTGAGCCGCCTTCTGAAGCAGACGAGGGTGGCGGTGTTTCAGTAGGCGTAGGGCTTTCCAGGTTGTAATATTTTGTGGGGGTCGGTTCGAGGGTTTTCTCCCCCAGCCCAGATGTACCGCCTCCGGCCAGTGCGGTCAGAGTTTGCTGCGGCCAGAGCAAAGCGGCAGGCTGTGTTTGGGCCTGGAGAGGGGCTGCGGTAGGGGTCAGAGCAGAGCAGTAAATTCCCGAACTCAGCCGATACACAATTTGCAGCAACCAATCCTGGAAATTTGGATCAGAGGGCTCGCATAACGAGGTATTGTGAAAATGGAACAAGTCCAGATCCATGAAGGTAATCGTCAATGGGATCGCCCCGTTAAGTGGATTCCCATTCAGGGTCAGGGTATTCAGATTCGGGAACCCGCCGATTTCTATCGGTAAAGCGCCAGTCAGATTATTACTGAAGAGATCCAGAGCAACCACATTGCCTTCAAAACAGGCAACCCCGTGCCACTGGCATGGATCGCTCGCCTGCAGCCAGCCGGTGTTATTGGTCCAATTCTCACCGCCGGTTGCTTGGAAGATAGCAACCAAAGCTTCGCATTGGTCTGCTGGCAGGCTCGTTTGGGCAGAACAATCAAACTCGGCTGCCAAAGGGTGGGCTGCCACCGTCCATGGATTAAACACTGCCAGCAACATCATGGACAAGATCAAGCCTGTGATCAACTTTTCTGCATGCACAAGTTTCATATCATTTCTCCATTCCCATTCTACGACATTATAGCCTTGTAGGCCAAGAAAGTCTTTAAAAAATCACCAGAGAATCAATTGAGAAATCCGGATATTGCCTGAAAAACCGCAAAAATCTTGACCAACTGGTGAAATCCCTGAGCATGATAGCGTTTACGGATCAATTAACCACACATTTTAAAGCCGGATTTTCAATTTGGCCTGGAAGGTTAATTTGCGGTAAAATCAATATGCGATCATCCAAAGTATTTGCCATACCACTTTATTTGGCCTATAATGAATAAGCCTTCTTGTCAATAAACACATAATCACCTGTATTCTGTACAAGGCAGTTGAGAAGAACTTCAGCACAATTGAATAAAGTTAATTTCTTGAGGAGAGAGAAATGACCAATCCCATCATCGTATGCCGCGATGTTCATAAATGGTATGGGAGTTTCCATGCATTAAAGGGGATCACCATGGAAGTCCAGGCTGGAGAAGTGATTGTGATCTTCGGCCCATCCGGATCAGGCAAATCCACCTTTATACGGACCATCAACAGACTAGAGGAACACCAGCACGGCCAGATAATTGTGGATGGCACTGAACTCACTCACGATGTGAGCAATATCGAGAAAATTCGTGAGGAAACAGGCATGGTCTTTCAACAATTCAACCTTTTCCCTCACCTATCAGTACTGCAGAACATCACCCTGGCACCCATGCAGGTTAAAAAGTGGTCGCGNNTCCGGTGGACAGCAACAGCGGGTCGCCATCGCTCGCGCCTTGGCCATGGAACCCAAGGTGATGCTCTTTGATGAACCAACCTCTGCCCTGGATCCTGAAATGATCAAGGAAGTGCTGGACGTGATGACCGAACTGGCCAGGATGGGCATGACCATGCTGGTCGTGAGCCACGAAATGGGGTTTGCGCGCGGAGTTGCCAGCCGTCTTTTCTTCTTCGATAGCGGTATGGTTATCGAAAGCGGCACACCTGAACAAATATTTAGTGCACCAAAAGAGGATCGAACCAAGCTATTCCTTTCTCAAATCATCTCACACTAATCAATGAAGGGTGTCTTGATCCAATTATCGATGGTCAAGATACATTTTATCCACTATCGTTCCCGGAGGAGAACATGAAAAAACAATTTATCTTATTTAGCATCCTTGTTGCCCTAGGCTTGTTGCTGGTGGCATGTGGCGGCGCAGCAGAAAGTGACGGCACATTGTTGGGCGAGGTGCAATCGCGCGGCTACCTGGTCGTCTCTACTGACGCGAACTACGAGCCACAGAGCTTCCTGGACCCCAATGCATCTCGCGCTGAAGGGACAGTTTGCCCGAATGACCTGCTGACGTATGGCCAAATGGTCGGTTTCGATATTGATACCGCCAAGGGAGTCGCAGATGCCCTCGGAGTGGAAGTCTGCTTCGCCACCCCGGACTGGGATGTGGTTACTGCCGGAAACTGGAGCGACCGCTGGGATGTCAGCATTGGCTCAATGACCATCACAACTGTACGCCAAGAAATCCTGGACTTTGCTCATCCGTACTATTACACGCCGGCGCAATTTGCAGCGGCTGCCGACTCCGGCATCACCACCTGGGATGACCTGGACGGGCAGACCATCTGTGTGGCAACAGCCACGACCTACCTGGATTGGTTAAATGGCGAACTTGGTATTCCGGATTCGTCCATCTTCACTGATCCACCAGCAGATTTCGAGGTAGTTGAGCTGCCGACAGATCAGGAATGCGCCCAGGCAATTGCGGCTGGCCGCCCCGAATTCTCAATTTACCTGACCTCAGATACCGTCGTCTCATCCAACATCGAGAATGGTCTTTCAGTTGTTAAAGTTGGAGACGTGGTTTTCTCTGAAGAACTCGCACCTGCGATTGACAAAAACTCTTCATTCGACACAGCATCCTTCATCGAAGCGGTCAGCGACGCCATCGCTGGCATGCATGAAGATGGGACTATGTCCCAGCTTTCTCTCCAATGGTTCGGGGTTGACTTAACCCAGGACCCGACCAAGTAACANNTGAGGAGAACAGGTATGGACTCTCATTCCCATGAACCAAAATTTTATGATGCTGTTCTGAAGCAAATATTAGCCAAGGAAGCCGGCAAACAAAAAATGGACCGGACGAAATTGATCGGTTCATGGGTAACACTGCTGGTTATTTTGGGTCTTGTTTTTAGTGGTATTGAGATCAACCTGGGGTTCACAACCATCAACTTCATCAAACTAGATCCAGACTTCATCAGAAATTTTACTCCCTTCATCGCTGAAGGGGTGATCACAACCATCTCAATCTCAATCGTGGCGATTCTTCTAGCCATGGTCCTGGCCCTGCTTTCCGCCCTGGCACGATTATCAAATAACCCGTTCGCGATAGCCATCAGTACCTTTTACGTCTCTTTGATCCGCGGCACACCCCTGTACCTGCAGGTGATCTTCTTCTACCTCGCTCTTCCCCAGATGAGCATTTACTTATCCGGTTTCTGGTCAGGCGTGATCGCCTTGGGACTGAACTACGGTGCCTATATGAGCGAGATCTTTCGGGCTGGTATCCTTTCTGTCGGGAAAGGCCAGCACGAAGCTGCCACTGCCCTGGGGATGACCAACCGCCAAAAAATGCGGTACATCGTTCTTCCACAGGCACTGCGTTTGGCAATTCCTCCCATTGGCAACGAGTATATTGCGATGCTGAAAGATTCCTCGTTGGTCGCGGTCACCGGGGTTGTGCGGGAGGTCCTCTGGCGTGCTCAGAAAGTTGGCCGGCAAAACTTCAGGAATCTTGAGGCACTCATCATCGCGGCTGCATTTTATTGGATCCTGACTTTGATATTCACGGCAATCCAATCCCGGGTAGAATCCCGCTTTGGTGAAAGCGAAGGACAGGTTAAGTCTGCTACCCACTAAAAAAAGCCCGGCCAAAATCAGCACAAATCATTTCGTCTCTTTTTAATATCCAAACAAGCCCCCTTTGCCTGATTCTGCAAGGGAGCCTGTTTTTGAATAGGATGCAGTAATTTGCGCTGATCCGACGCTATGGGGCTACCGGCCGGTTGCCGCGGTTGCCATTTCGCATCATTTTTTGAGCCATCGGGGTGCAGTCGCCCGTGCACAGTCCTGTGTTCGCACTGTATTGGCCCACATCCAGGCGGGAGATAAGCCAATCTGCCTGATCCTGGGTGATCACTTTTTCGATCACAGCCTGTGTCAGGGCCGCGATGCGGGCATCCTTGTGCAAGTCCAGGATGGTCTGCTGATCAAATCCGAGCGACAAACCTATCCCTACCAGGCTTTCACCCGCCGCCTCGCGGCTTTTCAGGTCGTCCACACTGATTCCGAGCCCTTCGGCGATGAAAGCTGCCATCGCATCATCTATCACACCATTCAGGTTTATGTTCATCTCCATTGGGACGCCGCTACCATCCCCGTTTCC
>DNGN01000297.1 GCA_003486225.1 Chloroflexota bacterium | reverse complement strand
GGGATGACTTCTACAAACTTGCGTTGCAAGGGTTGTTCCTGTTTGTAAGGCTGGAAGCCGGATTCCTTCAGCTGGCTGAAAAACTTAAAGCTGGTTTGCATCCAGGCAGGGGCTACTTCATCCTGGGCGGGGGTGCGGTAGGTGGGCAATCCCTGCTGGCGCAGGGTATATTCCGCAACCCGCATATTGCCTGGGCGGCCTTTTCCGAGCGGGATGAGGTACTGGTCCCGGCGTTGGGCATCGGTCAGGATGCGTTGGTTGGGACCGGAGGGGCCATGAATGGCGAGGGTGACATTCTGCAGGCTGTGCAGGAAGGTTTGCAGCTGGCTAAGGTCTCCTTGTGCAAGCGCAAGCAGTTCCAATTGGTCGTCCATGGCGGCGTATTGGATGTTCTTCTTACCGGGGGACAAGTCTACCCCTACATAGGTATGATCTGAAAACAGCATTCAAGTTCCCTTGGCCAGCTAGATTAAGTATTAACATAGCTGAAATTTGGCTGGTGCGCAACTTTTCGGAAGGGCTTCTTTTAATGGAAGAGAGTAAAATAAGCATGAATGAGAACCCGCTGGAAGGAGGTAAAATGCTGGCACAGCGATTATATGTACCCAAGCCTGTTCAGGAAGAGCCCCTGAAAATGAGTGAAATCCCTGTCCCCGAACCAAAAGNNCTGCCGCTACTGCCTGGCGGGCATGGAAAACCTGTGCCAGAATGCCCAATTTACCGGCTTTGATGTGGATGGCGGTTTTGCCGAGGCGATGCTGGCCGATGCCCGGTTTGTGCTCCCACTGCCAGATGGTATCTCCGGGCGGGATGCTGCCCCACTGCTGTGCGCTGGCATCATTGGCTATCGCTCGCTGCGTAAGGCCGATCTGCTCCCAGGGGAGCGGCTGGGATTATTCGGGTTTGGCGCCAGCGCGCACCTGGCAATCCAGGTGGCCCGCAGCTGGGATTGTGAAGTGTATGTCTTCACCCGTTCCCAGGAACACCGGCGCCATGCGCAAGAACTGGGAGCGGCCTGGGTGGGCGGGGCGGAAGATTCAGCGCCGCACCTGCTCGACCGGGCTGTGACCTTCGCTCCCGCTGGCTGGCTGGTGCCCCAGGCCCTGGAAAAGTTGCGCCCTGGTGGCACGCTGGCGATCAATGCCATCCATATGAGCGATATCCCCAGTCTCCCTTACCAGCTGATCTATGGGGAGCGAACCCTGCGCAGCGTGGCCAATGCCACCTACCAGGACGGGGTGGACTTTTTAAAGCTGGCAGCTCAGATCCCCATCCGGCCGGAAACGACCCTTTTTCCACTGGCGGAAGCCAACCAGGCCTTGCTGGCTGTAAAAGAAAGCTGCCTCAGGGGGGAGGCGGTGCTGGCGGTACCTTCAGATGTGCACTAGACCTTTTGTGGGATTAAAATCCCATGCGGCAGGGGATATAATTTTTACATGGCCGAACAAAACGTTTCAATACCGAATGTGCCACTCAACCTGAGGATACAACAACTGGAGCGGCTGCTGGAAGTCAGCCGCACGCTAAGTTCCCTTCTGGAACTGGAACCCTTGCTGCAGATGATCATTGATGCAGCCTCCGACCTGACCTACAGCCAGGAATCTTCCATTTTGCTCTACGATGATTTGGAGGGAGACCTGAAATTTGAGGCGGCTCCCTGGTTTAAAAGCAGCCAAATGCAGGAGCTGCGCGTGCCGATCGAGGGTAGCATTGCCGGGGAGGTCTTCACCTATGGTGAACCGGTGGTGGTGCGGGATGCCGTAGCGGATGGGAGAATCTTCCGGGCGGTGGACGAGCATACCGGGTTCGAAACCCATTCTTTACTCTCTGTTCCGCTGAAGGTGGAAGAGGTTTGTTTTGGGGTGCTGACAGCGGTCAATAAATACGGGGGGCATTTTACCAGCGAAGACCAATATATTTTGGAAACCCTGGCGTCGCAGGCAGCTGTAGCGATCCAAAATGCGAAAAGCCTGATTGAGATCCAGAAGGCTTATGAGGAATTGGCCGACCTGGATCAGATGAAAACGGATTTTATTGCCATCACTTCGCATGAGCTGCGCACGCCCTTGGGCCTGATTTTGGGGCATGCCACCTTCCTGCAAGATGCGCTGGAGGATGACCAGCGGGAGCAGATGGCAGTCATTATCGAAAGTGCGCTGCGCTTGAAGGAAATTATCGAAGACCTTTCGAAAGTGGACAACTACCGCACAGGCGCGGCAGTGCTCAATTGGGAAACGGTAGATCTCGGGGTGCTGGTACGGCGGGTGAGTGCGGGCTTGATGCGGCTGGCGGAAGATTACCGGGTACGAATCGAGTTCCAACTCCCTGGAAGGCCGCTCGTGATCAGGGCAGATGGCGAAAAGCTGGGTTTGGCGCTCAGCCATATCATCCGAAACGGCATCATGTATAACAATCCGGGCGGACAGGTGACGGTCTCGATTGAGAAAGCTGATGGTTTTGCACAGTTCCGGGTGGTGGATGATGGGATTGGCATCCCGGAGGGTGAGCAGGAGAAAGTATTCGAGCGCTTTTACCAGGTGGAGAATCACATGGTGCGCCGCCGAGGTGGGATGGGGTTGGGCCTCTCGGTAGCTCAGCTGATGGTCGAGATGCACCAGGGGCGCATATCGCTGGAAAGTGAACCCGGGGTGGGCAGCACGTTTACGGTCTTGATCCCCCTGGACGGGGAGCAGGACCTTTCCGAATAACTCCAAATTATTAAACAAGGCTAAATTTTCCGACAAAGGCGGCTAGAGCCCTGTGCTGTTTCGTATGCAACTGCCAGCAAAAACAGAGTACCTGAGGTTTTTATATTTTAATCATTTCCCTACAATTAGGTCTGGATAGTTTATCCTGGTTCATATCGCCCTGATTTTCTCTTGGGGGTTTTCCTGAGTGCCCATATCTGGGTAGAAAATCCAGCCTGGTTAGTGGATTTGGGTTTTTATTCTGTCCTTTGTGTCCTAAGGAATTTTGTGCGTGACAATAAGACAATGCAGATTTTGCATTGATCAAAATTCAGCAACGACCATCAAATCTGGGCTAGTATTAAAATAATAATTATTTCCAACTTAATTTTTCCATCGTGTCCATCACGCCAGATTTGAGGGGAATAATTTAGTTTGATTTATTGAAGGTTGTTGCTGATACAATTACCTTTTTTCATTATTTCAATTAGAATAATGGCTGAATTTTTTTAGGATAACAAATGAATTGGATAACTAAAGTTGTAAATATAAAGCTGTCTGAGAAATATATCCCATGGGTATTGCTCGGGGTATCCGTGATTGCCTACGGCGTGATGATCCAAGCGCTTGGTTATTATTGGGACGACTGGGAAATTCTCTATCTCTCTGCAGCAGCTGAGACACCCAGTGATATTTTTCTGTACCCATTTCGCCCGCTCCATGTCCTACTGGATATCGTAAGCGTTCGACTAATTGGCTTCAATCCACTGCCTTGGCATATTTTAATGCTCGTGATCAGGTTTCTAGGCGGGTTGGTTTTCTGGAGGCTTCTTAAAGCGATTTGGCCAGGGCACAAGGCGCGAAATACCTGGGCTGCAGTAGTATTTCTTGTATACCCGTCATTCTTACAGCAATCCATGGCTGTGGTTTATCGACAGCATTTCACCACAGCATTGTTCTATTTGTTCTCAGTTTATCTAATGGTTTTATCCGTTAAAGCCTGG
>DNGN01000330.1 GCA_003486225.1 Chloroflexota bacterium | reverse complement strand
GCTCCAATGTTGTCCATAATGGCCAGCTTGCTCTTATCCCATTCCTGGAGCATGCCCTGGCTGATCATCAAGGAAACGATGTAATCTGTCGGCAGGATGAGGTCATAGGCCGTACCACCTGCTGAAAGCTTGGCATACATTTCCTCATTGCTGGAATACTCATCATGGTTGATCTTGACGCCATAGACCAACTCAAAGCATTCTTTCCATTCAGTTGGAATGTACTCGGTCCAGACGAAGAGGTTCAATTCGGTTGAAGTGACCTCCATCTGAGCCTGGGGTTCTGGACAAACGAAGCCAGAAGCAGTAACTTTCTCGCCCTCTTCACCTGTGGATGATTGGCCACCTCCACAGGCTACCAGCAGCGCACCGGCCATCACGAGTAGGGCCAGCATTCCCCAAATATTTTTTTTCATTTCTTCCTCCTTAAGAAGATAATATTTTTTATGCGCCAAACGGACTGACCGCTGACAACACAAACAACTTTAGGTGGTGCCTCGGTTTTGGATTCGCTGAGACACCAACACCACCGTAAAAACAACCAGCACCCACATGGTCGATAATGCGTTCACCTGCGGCGTGATGATACGCCGCAGGAGGCCATAGACATAGATCGGCAATGTGGATGCACCAGGGCCGGTGGTGAAGAAGGTAATAACAAAATCGTCCAGGGAAAGCGTAAAGGCCAGCAAAGCACCCGAGAGCACCCCGGGCATGATGGCTGGCAGGGTAACACGCCAGAAGGTGACCAGTTCGTTGGCACCCAGGTCCATTGCGGCTTCTTCAACAAAACGGTCAAGTCCCTGCAAACGTGCCTGGACAATCAGGGTGACAAATGGAACGCTAAACGCAATATGCGAAACAATTACCGTGGACAGGCCCATGGTCAGGCGCGCATCTCCGGCCAGGCCAAGGGAACTGTTTAAGAAGGTAAACAACTGGCTGAAAAGCACCAAAATCCCAATACCCATCACAATCTCTGGAATGACAATGGGGACATACAGCGACAATTGTGAAAAAGATTTGAGACGGAAGTTGTACCGCTGCAAAGCCAGGGCAGCCATTGTGCCAATGATGGTGGAGGTGATGGTCGAAATGGTAGCAATTGTCAGGGTATTTTTTGTGGCGTTCGTCACTTCTGAATTTTTTGCCAATTCACAAAACCAGTGGAACGGACCGCAAGGACTCTGCACCACCGTGCTGCCATCCATTTCCAAAGGCCCAAATTGCGTGATAAAACCCCCGAAGAGCACATTGGTGCGCGATGAATTGAATGCAAAGATGATCAGGACAATAATCGGGGCATACAGGAAGAAATATACCAGTCCTGCAGAGATCAACACAAAGGGAGAACGACGATGTGGATTCATGCCGCAAACTCCCTTCTGAATGAGTGAAAACCAAGGTTTGCCATCATGCGGAAATGATCTCCTCCCCAAAGCCGAACTTGCGCGTGTAAAAATAGGTGACAATCAGAGTCATGGCCATCAAGGTCAGCGAGGCCGCTGACCCGAAGGTTGGATCGCGCGCAATCAGGAACTGGTTTTGGATCAGGTTGCCNNGGCATCGAAAGCGGCAGCGTTACCCGCAGGAAGGTGCGGATGCGGTTTGCACCCAAATCTGCGGCAGCCTCATACAGGGAAAGGTCAATTTTTTCCAGAGAGGTAAAGATTGGCAGGATCATGAAAGGCAGAAACTCGTAAACCATACCCACCAGCACTGCCCCGGATGTATAAAGCATTTCCAGAGGAGTGAAAGAAAGCCCCAATAACCCCGCCAGCCAACCCAGCACACTGTTGATCACCCCCTGCGTGCGCAGCAACATCATCCAGGCATACACCCGAATAACAAAGTTGGTCCACATGGGCACAAGGATTAGGAAAAGAAAAGTATTCCGTCTTTTGGCTGGCGCTCGCGCGATAAAGTACGACAAGGGATAAGCCAGCGTAATAGCCAACACAGTTGTATTGAATGCCAGAGATAAGGAACGCGAGAGAATTTGCGCGTAAATCGGGTCTAAACAGACCGCAGATCCGTCCTCACATTCCGTTCGAATGCCAGAAAGACGGATGTAGTTATCAAACGAGAAATCATAGATCACCGTCCCGTCCGGTGCGCGGCGGCCAAAGCTGATGATCAGGGTTAGCAGCAAGGGGATGAGCAACAACCCGATCATAAAAATCAGTGTGGGGGAAATCAGCAAGGTTCCCTGTGATGCCTTATTTTCTCGCAAGCGTTTCAGCATATCTCACCTACTGGTTAGCCATTACCAAGGTATTCTCCGGAAACAATATCACCCAAACCTTCTGCCCAATCGTGTAATACGCTTCTGGTTCTAGGCTAGAGATCTTATTTTGTTCCCAGACTTTAAATTTGAGACCGTTAACGTCCACGATCAGATGCGTATCAGAGCCAATATAGGTGGTTGTTGCAATCCTACCCTCGAAGCAATTTTGATTCAGTTTAGTCTGCTCTGCCAACCGCATCTTCTCCGGGCGGATAGAAATTGCCACCGTATCACCAACCTGGATATTGCCCACGGCAATTCCATTCACCTCTGCATTCAGGGCCGGCACAAAAACTTTAGCCTGTCCCTTCTCGAGAGCTTTCAGGGTGCCTTCCATGAAATTAGTTGTGCCAATAAAATCCGCCACGAACTTGCAGTTCGGACGTTCGTAAATTTCAATGGGCGAGCCCATTTGCAGCACCTTGCCCTGGCTCATTACGGCGATCCGATCTGACATGGTCAGTGCTTCTTCCTGATCATGGGTCACATAGATAAATGTGATGCCCACTTCTTGTTGCAGCGCTTTGAGTTCCAGCTGCATTTCTTTTCGCAGTTTCAGGTCAAGCGCACCGAGGGGTTCATCTAACAGGAGTACCTGCGGGCGTTTGACCAACGAGCGTGCCAGGGCCACACGTTGCTGCTGGCCACCGGAGAGTTGGCGGGGTGTGCGGCGCCCCATCCCGGAGAGTTTGACCATGTCCAGTGCTTCGCCCACGCGCTGCTTTATTTCCGCCTTGGGAACACGGTCCATTTCAAGGCCAAAGGCAATGTTCTGTTCCACGGTCATATGCTGGAAGAGCGCATAGTTCTGGAAC
>DNGN01000101.1 GCA_003486225.1 Chloroflexota bacterium | reverse complement strand
GTATGCTTTCCGCTATCATGCCATCATCTATCGGAACGTTGAAATAAAACTGCTCACCTGCCCCGGATTCCTGGAGTTGACTGCCTTCAACGCTAGCCCAACGATAATTTATTGGTACATCTGATCTCTGTACTGTACAACCAGTTAAAAGAATTAGGATGATGCTAAGAAGCAAGCAAGAGAAGGAAAATGTCGTTTTTTTAAATAAATTTGATATTTCGTTCATCGTTTCTCCTCATCCAGCACCACATGCTTTCCGATGAATGCAAAAGCAATCAAGAATGCTGCAGTCAGCCATCCACCCAGGCTGAAAACGTCCGGTCCATAGAGCGCCAATCCAGCGCCGAGCACAACCAATAGCCCGGCCAGGATGCCAAATATTTTCATACCATACAGAGTGATAAATGGCAGGTAATGCGAACCGACCACAATCATGGCAGCCGGGAAAAACCAATTCTCATGATAGAGTGTCGCAGCACCTACCAGCAAAAAATTGAGTGGTACGGTAAAGGCAACCTGTGAGCCGAGCGACCACAACCCGTTCTCCGGGCTGACCTTTCCAGGGCGCCCCATCAAACGTATAACGCCNNTGGGTGAGCGGGAAAATACCCATGCTGCCGAAAAAGAGAGCTGCCATTCCAGCCAGCGGCGATAGCCAAGTTCCGAGCGCTGAAGCCGCCAGCCAGATGAGGGCAGAAACCAGTTGCCCGGCAAAACCACCCAAAAAGGCAGAGCGCATTTCACGTTGACTTTCATTTATGTTCATTCTCTTACCCCATCATTTTTCTTATGGTTATTGTCTGCTGCGCTTGCTTGCCAGATAGATCGAATTCCACCAAGGATAATTCCAAGTGTAAGCCCTAGAGCAATATTTCCCAACGCAGCGCCAAGGGTAGCACCGAGACCAACCCCGAGTGCCATGCTGACCGCAGTTTGTTTGCGGCGATCGAGTTTCGATTGATAATTGGGTTCGTTCATTTTTATTTTCTCCTTTGTGTACCCTGTTGGATTTTATTGAAAATTCCAATGGTCAAAGTTGCCCTGTAATAGAGCGATTTGTTGCTTCCATAACACCGGGCTGGTAACCACAAGTGGGTTGATTTCCACCTGACGTTTTCCATCAAGATCATATTCCCAGTACCCCCACTGGAACCCTGCCACGCAGGAGATGGAGTAATCGTTTGCCCGGCTCGGCAGGGTCACCAGGAATGTATCAGCGATCCACTCCAGTCTGGCGAGTCCATTCAGGTTGTTGCAAGGGGCATCAAAGATTTCAGGTAAGAAGCCAAAAGCAAAAAACGGGATGCCCAGTTCGGCCAGGGTGGGGTGCGTATCCACACTCGGCTCCACGTTGATAGGTTCTACCGTATCGCGCGAAGCAAACTCCCGCCGGGTGACGATCTGTATCCAGGCGCAGGCTGTGGCATACCCCGTTCCATCATAAGATTTGATATATGCGCGCATGGTCGGGTAGCCAATACACAGCTCCACATCGAAACCGTTCTCGGCAAACAATTCGAAACCCGATTTAGCTGCGCTCTGGTTGGCCTCGTAATCCACTGTCAAAACACCGGGTTTGCGGTTGAGTAGAAAAGGAATATTTATGATTGTCATGGGCTTTTCCTCGAGATTTACAATGCCAAAAGCATGACTACCGTGGCCATGTCCAACAAGGCATGGACTGTCATCAGATAGGGAAACAATTGTGGGCGCAGTTTCAGAGCTAAACCCATCAGGAAAGCCAGGGGGATGAACATGCCCAGCCTCCATAGGATGAAACGCCAATCGAAAATCAGCGGCAAGGTAATATGCTGCAGTGCTAAAAAGAAGGATGCTAGCATCCAAGCCAGCCAACTGTTGCCGAGTTGCTTTTCGAGGCGCGGCATGACATATCCAAAATAAGTAGGCAGTTCTGCGAAGGCGATTGTGAGCGGAAAGAGCAGGCTGGTCACCCTGACCCACAACGGTAATGGGCGGAACATGAGCGCAAAGGGGGGTTCAGCAGAACCAAATAGCCAGTTTGCCAGCCATTGACTCGGCAGGGTTGCCAGGGGCACGAGTACTACCACCAAAAGCAGGGTGATACTCAGGTTTTTCCAAAAAGCTTGGCGAGCGGCAGGGATGAAATCAAAATAGCGCCGTTTCTCCAGATTAAAGAGCCAGACCAGTAAGGTGATGGAAACCAGGTTGGTGAACAATGCACTGACCATCCACCAGCCGCCAGCAAAATCCCAAGGGGCAGGCGATCCGGTGATGGACAGGAAACCGGCAATCACAACCTGGAATAAAGCAAAGAGTACTGTCCGTGAAATTAGCATCAGCCAGGGTGCAGGTGATTTGGTTAGTGGATGATTCATAATAAGCCTCTGGTTATGGCCTTTGCGCGACGAGCCCGATCCATTCCGTATNNCAATTGCGGTAGACAGATATCTTCTCGCTTTCCTCGATCACGATGGCTTGATCAAGAAAAATGGATTGCTCGGGATAATCGAAACCATCTTCCAACACCAAGTGCGGACCCGGTTTCCAAAAGCCCGTTTCGGCAGCGTACCAACCGTTGCGATTGCCGTATTTCCGGCGGTGGGCGCGGGTGGTGACATCCAGCACAAAATGTCCTCCAGGTTTTAGGGCACGATGCACATTGCTCAGCAGGGTCTTGCGTTGATCTGGCGAGAGAGGACACAGGTCTCCGTAGATCAGCAGGGCTGCTTCATATTGGTTTTCATCTGTCAGGGTCAGGTAATTCTGGTATCGGTAGCAAATATCGAGACGATGCTCGGCAGCATACCGCGTGGCATATTCGATCGAACTCCGAGAATAGTCCACACCAGTCACTCGCAAGCCTTTCTCGGCCAATCTCGCCGCATACAAGCCAGGTCCGCAGCCTAGATCGAGTATGTGGTGGCCGGTATGAAGTCCCAACGTGGTGATAAGCCAATCCACTGATCGCTGAATGGTTTCCGGGCGGCGGCTGGCAACATCATTGTTC
>DNGN01000074.1 GCA_003486225.1 Chloroflexota bacterium | reverse complement strand
TAAAAATAGAGGCTGGAGATCTTCTCCAGCCTCTTTATTTATGCTCGGGCTGATTTGACCCATCCTGCTTCAATCCATCAGAAAGACCTCTACTGCCTGACATTCCTGGATTGCCAAAGTGCGTCCTGAATCTGCTGCAGATGGCTGGCAGCATGGTTCTGGCCCAGCAGGAAACGTACCATTGGATTAATCTTCAGCCCCGCATGCGATTTGTAATGATTGCCCAGGTGGGGGCGATCTGGCCACAGTTCCAGGCTGGCCAGCAGCATCCGCCGGCTTTCTTCCAGGCGCTGGCGGCATTGTTCAACGGTGGTCACATCCTGCCACGGCACCTCCCAGCGAGAACGCCGCAATTCCACTGCCACTCCTCGGGCTAATTCAGCCGCCAAAAACGCGGACTCTTCGTTGGAAGCGGTAATGTGCACAATAATATGGGCCAGGCTCCAGCTGATGGTTTCATCTTCGGGGTTCTCCGCATAAGGGTCGTAGGCTTCCGGGTCCTCGGGAATGAAGACCACATCATCATCGCTGGCATCCGAGATCAACCCTAACAGGGTATCGGTCAGCTGGTTGGTCTGGTCGATCAAGTCTTGTTTCGAAAACTGTGCCGCAAAGCGAGTCCAGTTGGTTTTCCGTTCGAGAATGGGAGAAAAATCAATCATTAGAGGCTTCTTTTCGCTTTCTGGTAGGTCTGGTGTGCTGGTAAAAATTCTACCGTATGGTATGCATAAAATACAGCCCTTAACGAGATTTTTGGGCAGGATTTGCTGCTGCGGTTTGTTTGTCTAGCTGTCCTCAATTTTGCTAAGATAACCAAGGCGGATGAGGGTATTCCGAACCTGCTGCAGGGCACCTGGATGAACGGTGATGGTGGTCGGGCCAAGCGGGGTGCCAAGAAACCGTTTGGCCGGTGAGTCCATCAGGGCTTTCAGCACATCGGGATGGTTGACCCGCAGTACAACAGCCTGCTGAAAGCTGATCTGGGTTCCGTGTTCTTCCCAACGNNTCTGGGCACCATGATCAGGCCTTGAGAATTCATGGTGGGGGATTGGTCTTCCCTGCCGGTTGATGCAGGGGCCTGATTGTTGAGCAAGGCTTGGGCCCAGTTCGAGAGGCGGAAGGCGTTTTGCGGTCCCTGGCTTTCCGCCGCTGCCAGATCCACCAGTCCTAACCAGTGCAGGGGACCGGTGATCAGGTAGACCAGGAAGGCACCTTCAACCTGTTCCCAGTATTGATATCCGCGCAGGTACTCGTTCGTGCGCGTATCCTTTATATACCAGGAATCATAATCACCCTTGGGCCGTAAAAAATTTGGTTTTTGCTTTTGGGTGGCCGAGATCAGGGCGGGCAAGCTCCACCAGGTGCCTGGGTCGAGCGCACGGACCAGATCGAGGGCGGCAAGGCGCATTTGTCTTGGGTTGCTGATCCACTCTCCTTCGGCTTGCAGGTGAGGGATCAGGCGCAGGTCGTCGTGCGTTTCGCTTTCCANNGGGCCAGTTTTGACCAATCTTGGCAATTTGATCCGAAGTCAATCCCATGCGCAGGGCTGCCAGCAGGGTAGTGGCATGGTCAAGGATGTGGTCATTTGCAGGGAAGGTGTGGGCGCGTTCGGCGGGGGTCGCCGGGCGGCTGAGGGGAGTGCTGGCAGAAGCCGCGCGCATGAAGTCTGGCAGCAGTTCCAGCAGGTCTTCTGGGATGTAGGCAAATTCCTGCGGGCCGCTGGGGGTATCAAAAAAAGCCCGGGCGATCAGGCCAAAATACCATAAGCGTTCAGCGGTTGAGGCTGGCTCCAGGTACGGTTGTTCACGGTCGCGGCGCCCCGGCCCCATTTCCCGGATCTCGCCAAACTGCTGGGAAAACAGGTGCCAAAGCAGCTTGCCTTTCTCAGCCATCAGAGCCGAGAGCGCAGTTTGGGCATCCACCGGCAGGTCTTCAATTACTTCAGCGATCCGTGCCCTGTTGGCTAAAAGGGCCTGTGCGAGATTTTTTCTGCCTTGACGTACATCTGGCGCTTGCAATTTAAGATCCCACATTTCTGCAATGATCTGCAGTTGGCCAAAATCTTGGTTTTGCAAGCTCTGGAAAAGGCTGGGCATTTTATGAGAATTATTTCGCCTCTTTTGGAATGATGACTTCGAGTGCCTGAGGCAGGAGTTCTATCTTAAGGTAATGGATATCATGGTTGAAGCCAGCAAACATTTCTCCATCCGTGTGCAGGTAGAGCGGTTTGTCCGATTTTATTTCCATGGTCTTAAAGGTGCCCATATATACTTTGCTGTCCTTCTCCTGTGAGCCGTTCATGAAGAGGGGGATCAGCATCAGCATCTTTAAGCGGGAGACTTTTTTGGCGATCGTGTAGTTGAGCAGCCCATCGTTCATGATGGCATGCGGTCCGGTATGAAATCCACCCCCTTCGCGCGGTCCATTGCACAATGCGATCATGATGGTTTCATCAGTCCATTGCTTTTCATCGGTGCGGATCTCGGCTTTCATAACCACGAAGTTTGAAAAAATCGTCTGGAGGACAGCCGCCAGATACATGAGAAAACCGCGCAGTACAGGCAGGCTGTGAGAGTATTCTGTTACCGAGCCGCCAAAACCGATATTGGCTGTATTGTCCCAGAATTCTTTTCGACCGGTTTCATCTTCCACCGTGGCCAGGTCGATCATCTTGGTGTGCCCATCCAGGATGGCCTGGACGGCTTCGTTGGCACTGCGGGTGTTGCCGACGTTGGCAGAAAAATCGTTGCCAGACCCGAGCGGAATGACTCCCAATACGGGGCGTTTTTCTACCACGGCTTCCATCAGCCCATTGACCACTTCGTGAACGGTCCCGTCCCCGCCCATTGCCACAACAATATCATAGCCTTCTTCGGCGGCTTGTTTCGCCAGTTCTTTGGCGTGGGTGGGGTACACAGTACCGGACCAATGGGCATCTGCAAAGCCAGAAAAAAGGTGCCGCAGGTCCGCGGCATACTTCCAGGCGTTGCCCATATCTGCATTGGGGTTCATGATCAATTTAATGCGCGGTTTGGTCATTTTTTTCTCCTGCAATAGACTTAAGGTGTGTGTGGATTTCTATTATATCTTTTAAATGGCAGCGATGGCTAAATTTTTCTTGCGTGTATGTGCTTATATAAACACAATTTCACCCCGAACGTTGCCATCTTCAAGGTGCAGTAAACCAATACTGGGCGGCAGGCCTGCCATCACGGGGTTTGGCCTGGTGGCAGACCCCGGGTTGAAGATCATCTGGTCGCCAAGCCAGTAGTTGGCCGGTACATGGTTATGCCCCAAGACCACGACCTGGCAATCTGGTAACTGGCGGCTGGTTTTTTCTTCGTAGTAGCTGAATTTTTTTGGTGGGTGGATAAAAAGATCGATGCGGTTGACAATATACTCGAACCAATTGCCATGGCCGTGAGCCATGCCAATCGAAACGCCTTCAAATTCAAGCCGGCGAGTCCACGGCGCCTGCCCTAAGAGCAAGAGATCGGTGTTGCCGCGGATGGCATACACCGGGGCTACCTCCGCCAGCTGTTTCAATACCCGGGGGACGCTGATATCTCCTGCATGCAGGATCGCACGGACCTGTTTTTTCGCAAATAGATCGAGGGCGGCCAAAGGCAGTGCCCTTACCCGGTCTGGGATGTGGGTGTCGGCAATAACGCCAAGCGTAACGGCAGGCATGAGGCTAATCCTATCATGGATGCGTGGGATTGGGGTGGTGTTTTTGATCGTTCCTCGTGTTGGTAATCTTGATCGAGGGTCGAATCATCATTGGCTGGTTGCTTCCGGTGGCTGTGCAAGCTTTCTCACGTTAATTCGAGAACCTGCGAGGGCTTGCGTGGGAAGAGCGATTTGAGCAGAATCTTGCCTTCCTCCTGCCGGAAATACAAATCGGCATAGGCGTTATCCAGCTCCTGTACATCGCGGTAGCCAAACAGCAGCTGGAGGAAGGTCAGGTTGGGGAAATTGCCGGAGGCCTCTGCAAAATTTGGCGAGTCCCATGGCCGCACATCCAGCAGCTTGCCGCGTTCAAAGCTCAGCAGAATCCCCTCCGTGAAGAAGTTTAATTTCAATTCGCCGGTGTGCCCCGCCATATAAGAACGCGCCAGGCGCTCCTCCAAAACCGGGGCGATGAGACGAATAAAATCCTGCAAATCGGGTACCCGGACATAGAAGGCATACGGGGCGGTTTGCAGCGGCATGCGGTTGGGAATGACATGATAGATGGGATGGTCTTCCCCGAGGGTGAATACAAAGCTGTTCATTTCCTTTGGGTTCTCCGGGGTGGCGTCACGCTGCGCATGGCTTTGAGCGATAGGCGCTAATTGGCGCAGCACTGCGTGGGCGGCCTCGAACCAGGAAATGCCTTCCACAATCTCAAAACCATTCACCGTCAGGCTGTTCCCGGACAGATTGGGCCTGGTCAGCAAGTAGCCGACCGGTCTCCCGACCGGGGTTTCGATGATGTGCATCTCAAATTGGGCTGTGGCAGGCTGGATTCGATAGAACAGCTCGTAGTGCCAGATGGATTCATCCCGCACGCAGGAGACCATTTGCCGTTTTCTGCTCTGGTTGTAGAGCTTGGCGACGAAAGGGATATCCTTTTCGTCAACCTGGCGGAAGCGGTAGGGCTCTTCCTGGCCTTCTGCTAAAGTCGGGATATTGGGCAGATAGCCGCGCCGGGAGCCGCCCAGGTTGACAGCCATCTCGTAGCCGAACTGGCGGTAATACCAGGGGATTCCGGTGATGGCCTGCAGCTTCTGGTCGCGTGTTGCGCTCCACTGGTGGATGATCTCGAACTGCTTGCGCACCAATCCGCGCCGGCGGTAATCTTTGTGGGTGCCGACCAATTCCGGCCGACCGACCCCAAACTGGATGCCTTCATAGGCCCAGGTCTGGTCGATCAGGCACAGGCTGGAAACGATCTTGCCTGATTTCGGATCTTCCACGATGGTGAAATCCCCGGGATTGAACGTCGGGTGGCTGCCGCTGAGCAGCACTCGCACAACATTGGCAGCTTCATCACTGAAATCCTGCCCTGGGTCGGCATGCACCTGGCCATTGAAGTCGGCTAGGGCTTCGAGATCTTCTATGGTCGAACGGCGCAGGATCAGCCCATCTTCCAGCTCTTGAAGGATATGTCCAGGTTGGCTCATTCGTGATCCTTTTGATTTCCTGATTTTTCTTCGGCTTTTTGGGCGGCTGACTGCAGCTGCGGCTGCCCGGAACCGCGCCATGCCTGCAAAAGGTCTTGCACCTCGGTTTTTGCCCCATGCCTTTNNCTGGGTTTTCTGCCCAGGCTGAAAGGATGGCAAGCACCTGCAGACCAAGCCCTGCCTCCCCCAGCTTTGAGACCGCATCGGCCAGCGCACGCTTTGCGCCGGGTTCCTGCGGCGGGGCAAAAATTTCCAATCTCGGCAGCTGCTCAAGAAGTACCGCTTCTGGCAGGTGGGGCAGCAGCCGCAATGCCAGTGCCTGCAAGCGTGGTGACGATTCCATCAACCAGGATTGGAAGATCTCGGTTTGCTTTTCGGGTGCGGAGGTGCCGGGCAAGGCGCAGGCCAATAAGATTGCTTCACGCACGTCCGGGCGCGCATCCTGGGCCAGCTGAGCCAGGTCCTTTAGCCCAGCACCGTTCAACCCTTTCAAGTACCGTTCAGCCAGGGCGGTGCCCGCAATGGCGCGCATGCCGGCGTTGGGATGCATGATCAGGGGGCGCAGGGCAGCCGGCGGCAGCAGGGGATAGGCAAGTTCCCGCCCGACTGGCAGCACCACCTGTTTGAGAAAAGTTTCATCCAGCGGGTGGTTGCCGGCAAGTTGAGGGGTATCCAGCAGCCCATCCAGGGCAGCCCAGATCGATTCGCTGTGCCCGATCCGTGCCGCGGCTTTCAGGTCCCGTAATAAAATGCGCAAGTCTGATTTCATGTGCTTTGCCTAATCTGCTGGTACGGCCGCTGATCTTTTTACCGGGTCTTCGCTATGCTTAAAAAAGGACCAGATCATGAAGGTTGATATGCCGTACAGGATGCTGGTTGTGATGAATATCGGCGTAAAACCGTAATTTTCTTGGATAAAACCCGATATGACAGGCATCAGAGCCCAACCCATTTGCCAGCTGAGCGAGAGTAAGCTGTTGAGGGTGCCTTGCTCATTCTCCGCGATCTGCTCCATCGCGAAGCTGTTGAACAGGGGTTGCCCCATGTTCATGAATAAGTTGCGGCCCCAGAAACCGACGACGGCTATTCCCAGCCAGGGAGAAAAGCCCAGCATGAGCAGGAAGAGCAGGCTGGTTGTCTGGGCTGCAACCAATGCCCGGATGCGGTTGCCCAGCCAACGGGCCAGCCAGGGACTGAACAGCGTGCCGGTGCCGGTGATCAGGGCGGAGATGCTGAAAAGCGTGCCCAGCGTGCGCTCCGAGACAGAAAAAACCTCAACCAGGTACAGGTTCAGGTAGGGCACCATCAGGGCAGCGCCAAAGCCAATCGCCAGGTTGGGTAAAATTAATTGCCATATAATTTTTTTACGCAATATATTTTGTAATATTTGCCAGAGAGAGTCTTTCCCACCTGCCGCGGACCGATCTGGCTGACGGGTGACTTCACCGTCCCCGCGTGGGATCATGCTAAGCGGGATCAAGGTGAGCAGCAGGATGCCAAAACTAAAATAAAGGATGCCCCGGTAACTGCTGACGGTACCCGGCGTGATCTTCAGCAGGGTTTCCATCCAGTCCGGCAGCTGTCCGCCCAAATAGCTTCCCAGTACGCCAGAGAATGTGAACAGGGCGGCTCTTAAGCTGAAGACGGCCACCCGATTCTGCAGCGTGGTCAAGCGGGTCAGCAGCGGGGTGGAGGCCACCAGATACAGGGTGTCGCCAATCCCGGAGGCGAACAATGCCACCAGGATCGCCGTCTTGTCGCTGACCAGTAAGAACGCCAGGAAGCTGATCGCCACGAGGATCAATCCATAGAGGGCAGATCTTTTGCGCCCGATCCGGTCGGTAAGTACGCCAAGCGGAAAAGCAAAGATCAATGCCGCCGCAGCGGTCATCCCGTTGGCCAATCCGAGATACCCTTTATCAAAACCGAGGGCCAGGATGTAGAAATTAAAGAAGAGCGTTCTTACGGCAAAATACAATCCATACGTAATGGGGATGCTGAGGAATAATTTTACCGAGCGGTCGTACGATCCAACGACCTGGACCTGGTGTGCAAGTTTTTTAAAAATACTCATGATGAGGGCTCAGCATGCCTTTCGAGCAAGGCGGTGAGCTCGCCCCAGGCTTGTGCAGGGTTTTGGAAGTGCACGGCATGCATACCGGCCGCCCGGGCGGCTTCGACGTTTTCGAGCGCATCGTCTATAAATGCCACCTCATTGGCCTGGCAGCCCACCCGTTCCACTGCCAGCTGGTATATCCTGAGATCCGGCTTTTTTAGCCCGACCTCAGCCGAAATGATCAGCTGGTCAAATGCATCTGCGATCTGCCATTGGTGGTTGATCTTCTCCCGTAAGGTGGTGGAATAGTTGCTCAGTACCGCCGTGGCATAATTTTTTTTCAGGCCGCGAATTTTGTCCACCAGGTGGGTGTCTAAGCAGTCTCCGGCGAAAAAATCTGCTAGTGTCTGCTCCACTTCGGCCCTGGTCTGCCCCAGGATTTGACCGAGATTGTGCAGGTGTTCTTCGTAGCTGATCTGCCCGACCTGAACCCGGTAACTGTCCAGTTGGCCAAAGATCAGGTCCATCAAAGGTTCCATTTCCCAGCCCAACCGCTGTGCCAGATCCCGGCGCGGGGTGAAGTCTTCTGTGCGTTCCAATACGCCGCCGATATCCCAGATGACAGCCTTGATGCCCATGCTCCTCCTTTGTGAACATGTCTTCTTGAACCTGCTTTTATTTTAATGCAGCAGAATACTAATAGATTTATACCCGTTTGTTCGACTCCCGGCTAGGGCTGGCGGTAATGAAATCCCCAGGCGCGCATGCTTGCTGGCATCGATTGACTTGAAGCCTACATGTTGGCAAGCTCTTTTCCGGGGCGCAGTTCTTTTTCGTACAGGTTTCGCTTGCGATGGANNAGGCCCAAGCCGCGCCGGCGCCATGGACGGCGCACGCCCAGGATAGAGATCCATCCCATCTGCTCATCTTCCCAGCTTTCTTTGCGGCAGAGACTGAACCCGGCGATCTGATCTCCATCCATGGCCAGGAACCACAGTTTAGCGTCGAATTTGGGGTCTTTGGTCACCCGGTGCGAGAAGTGTTTCAAGCCCGTCTCATAATCTTCTGTGACATGACCAAAATGGTCTTCAAAGGCTTCATCATCTGCGCGGTAGAGGGCTTCTAAATCTTCCATGCGGAACGTGCGTACCTGGATGCCTTGCGGCCATTGGGCGGCCGGAATTTCTTCTGGCAGTTCGATGCGCATCTGGTAGCTGGAGCGGATCAGGTCCATGCCATAGCTGCGCAGCAGGTCATTGGACGGCTGATGCACATCCCAACTGTTGGCGAAGAAGGATACCCGCACGCCATTGGGCACGGTATCCAGAACCTGCCTGGCACGCTGTTCTCCCCAATTCAGCAGGTAGCTTCCCAGCCCAAGCCTTTCATACTCGGGGTGAACCCGGCCCCAGACCCAGGGGTGAACGGAGGGCTGGCGGGTTGCCCAGACAAAGGTGTAGCCTACCATTTCCCCGTCCGGAGAAAAGATCGCCCGGTGATCCGTTTCCAGGTTGAAACCAGGGGTGGTCCAATCACTCTCTAAGGTGGAGCGAAGATACTCCGGTCCACCGATCATGTTTTGCGAACAAATATTGATCAGTTCCACGGTTGCATCCAGGTCATCCATACTGGCTGCCCGTACGGTAAACCCGTTTGACGCTGGAAATTTGTTTGCCACGCGATTTTCTTGGTCGAGCTTTTTCTTGGTTTGCAGCATTTTGTTATCCTTTAAAATGGTTTGCGATAGGTGTAAAAGCGTTTAACTTCCCGATACCCCACACTCTGGTAGAGATCCAGGGCACCATTGGGGTTTTCGGTATCAACGCCAAGCGAGGTTTCGTCCATTCCCATATCCATGAACATCTGGATGCTTTGTGTCAGCAGTGCCCGGGCGACTCCCTGTCTGCGCCATGGACGGCGCACGCTGATGAATTCGGTATAGCCGCGCTGGCGGTTAAAGAGTTCGTTTTCCGTCGGATTGATAAAGTTACGTACCATACCCGCTACCTGGTCGCCATCCCAGGCCACCTTCCAAAGTTCCGGTTCAAAATAAGGGAATTCCAGAAAAGCCTGATAATCTTTTTCGGTCATTTCCACGAAGCCCCAGTGGTCCCGGAAAGCCTCGGCGTCAGCTTCCCAAACCTTGCGGTAATCCTTCGGCTGTACCAGGCGCACTTCAAGGTTCCCTGGCAGCGCATGAACCTTAAGTGGTAAGCTGGCCGGGCGGATCATGCTGAGACCGTAGCGTACCGGTTTGTAGCCTAAGTTCTCGAGGAGGCCGCGGTACCAGGTCTGGGATTGTTCGCCCCAGGACTGGAAGTATTTATCTGCATGGCCTGGATGTTCGCTGGCTATTTCTGTGAGTCTGCGCATGAAATGCTTCGCCACTGCGGTGCCAATGCCATGATTGCGCCATTCTTGCTTCATATGGATGAAGAAGCTGTACACGTACTCGCCGTCCAGCACCTTGTCCCACATGCAGCGCCCATACCCGACCGGAGTGCCGTCGATCTCAATGAAAATCAGATCTTGCGAGGTGTCGGAGCGCTGTAAATAGCCGTAATTCGATTCAATTTCCTCGGCGGAAATTCGGCGCTCAATCGCGTCGGTCTGATATACGGCATTGATGATCTCCGCCATGTGCGGGAAATCTTGCCTGCCCAGAAAGCCGCGAAAGTTGAGACCGGGCAGATCGGGGGCCTGTTTGATTTCGATAAAGTTGGTGGTTAGAGTCATCTGATATTCCTTATGGGTGGTCATGCAACGGTTTGCGAAAGGTTCTGGAGGTGCGGTATGGTTTATACCCGACACTCTCGTACAGGTTCAAGGCACCGTTGGGGTTCTCTGCATCTACACCCAGCACAGTTTCATCCATGCCCATCTCCTGGAACATGCGGATACTCTGGGTCAGCAGTGCCCGGGCAACACCCTGGCGGCGCCAGGGGCGGCGTACGCTGATATCTTCGGTGTAGCCGCGCAGGCGCTTGAATTCCTGGTTCTCATCATGGTTGATGAAATTCAGAACCATGCCGACGACTTGGTCCCCATCCCAGGCTACCTTCCACAGTTCAGGCTGCGTATAGGGGAATTCGAGCCAGCTCTGGTAATGCTTTTCGGTCGGCTCAACGTAGCCCCAGTGGTCGCGAAAGGCTTCTGCCTGGGCTTCCCAGATCTGGCGGAACTGGTTTGGAGAGGCCGGCCGGACTTCAAGGCCTGCAGGGAGTTGCTGTGCTTCCATCGGCTGGCTGCAGGGGCGCACCATCATGTAGCCGTAGCGCACTGGTACAAAATCCAGGCTTTCCAGCAGCTTCTGCTGCCATTTCATATTGTCGTTGCTCCAGACCTGCAGGTATTTTTTCGCCGGCTGGGGGTGATCATTGGAGATGGTTTGCAGGCGAGCGATCAGATAATGCATCATGCTCTTGGCCAGCCTCTTGCTGCGCCAATCTGGCACCATATTGACAAAGAAGCTGTAGCGGTGGTCACCGTTGGGTTCTGGGTCCCACCAACAGCGGCCGTATGCAATCATCTCGCCATTCACTTCAGCAAACAGCATATCTGTGTATGGATTGCTGCGTTCCAGGTGCTGATAGTTGTTGGCAAGTTGTTCGAGGGTGTCGCTGGCTTCCATGCCATCGTGCTGCATTGCCGTTTTATAGACCGCCAGCATTCCCGGATAGTCTTCCTCACCTCGAAAGTGGCGGAAGGACAGGCCGGGGATCCGGGGAGCATTGGGTACATGTATTGTTTGTGTTTTTGTCAACATCATTTTTTTCCGTAGTGTTTGTTGGTTGTGGCGGAGGGCGCAGCGCCCTCCGCCATCATCTTATTTCTTGATCAAATCCTTCTCTGAGCGATGCGAAAGTTGGGATGCATTCAGAGCTTTGGTGACTGCGGCGAACTCAGCTCGGGTTTTCTCAGCCATACTGGCTTCGATATTCCGCAGGTGCGTGCTGGTGGTGTTCAATCCTGAGATATCCAGTGATTTCCACTCCAGGTTTGCCTCTTTTCGGGAGGCGTTCGCCGAAGGATTTGTTTGTAAATGTGCTTGCCCGTTATCATTCTGGGCATTTCTAAACAGTTTAGCGATCTTACTAAACATTTTAGGTGCCTCCTCGGTCTCGCTGAGCGGATGCCAGGCATCTGTTCAGCGTCAATGGGTTTGAAATGGGAGGCAACCTTGCCGGTTGGTATACCGGTGGATAGAAGATCTTGAATCTATCCGTTTCTTGCCAGTTTACCGGACCGTTTTGCATAACGTTCGGCAAGGTTGAAAACCCACAAGCCTGCAGGGATCAGTACCACTCCCATCAAGAGTACCGGCCAGATGTACTGCCAGAGCTGTTCGATTGGCTTGCCTTCGAGCAAGGCCTCTCGCACCCCGGTCAGGACGTAGGTGGCCGGGCTGACCACACCAAGCTTCTGCAGCACGGTGGGCAGCACCTCAATTGGGTAGTACACCCCGGAGACTAACAACAAGATGGCGATCACAATGTGCGTCATCTGGGCGCCGCGCTCTGGGAAGAGCAGGGGCAGGGTGGAGACCATGATGCTGATGCCGATAAAGGAGAAACTTCCTGCAATCAGCATGGCCAGTCCGCCCGCCAGGTTCGCCTGGGTGAGATCTAGTTCAAAGATCAGCACGGTGACGATCAGGATCACTCCGGTGAAGAACAGTCCGTACACCACAGCGAAGATGGTTTGTCCGGCCATATGGATTACCCGCCGGATCGGGGCCATCAGGGTGTATTCAATCGTTCCTTCCCAGCGTTCTATCGAGATCACTTCGGTGATCCAATAAAACACGGTGGTCAGGTAGCGCCAGACGAGCGTGCCGATCACCAGGTAAAGCACCAGGTAGCGGCCATCCACGTTGGCTTGTTCTCCACTCAGTGCTTCCATGCCCAGTCCGATAAAGCTGACGGAAAGGCTGTTAGCGATCGAGTAGGTCATCCAGACGACTTCCCAGGCCCAATAGCGTTTCACCAGGTTGACATTCCGTTCCATGAACGCGTAGGTGGCCTGTAAATTTTGTATTGCGGTTGTCATATTGTCCTCCTCTCACTAATTCAGTTCTGCCACTGGCTGGGCGGCTTCTTCATCTGTGAAGGCCTTGGCCAGTGCCCGGGCGACTGCCTGAGCAGCTTCCGGATCATCTTTTTCTTCTTCTTTCAGCTTATCGCCCGTCAGGTGGATGAAGACATCTTCCAGGCTGGGCAGTTTCCCGTTGCTGCGGGGTGCAAGCTGCTTGAGGGCTTCGGGAGTATCCAGTGCGATGAGTTTGCCCTTGTGGATAATGGCGACCCGGTCGCAAAGGATCTCGGCCTCATTCATGTCGTGGGTGGTCAGCAGGATGGTGGTGCCGTCTTTTTCCTTCAGTTCCTGCACCACAGCCTGCACTTCACGCTTGGATACCGGGTCTAGGCCAGTGGTGGGTTCGTCGAGGAGCAAGATCTTGGGCCGTGAGAGCAAGGCCCTGGCAATGGCCACTTTCTGCTGCATGCCACGAGACATCTCTTCCATCGGGCTGTAGATATTGCGCTTTTCCAGCCCCAGCCGGGTGAGGATCTCGACGACGCGCTTGCGGACTTCCTTGCCGCTCATGCCGTATAAGCGGGCGCCGTAGATCAGGTTCTCCATTGGCGAGAGCTTCTTGAAGAAGCTGGCTTCCACCGAAACCCGGTTGATCATCCGCTGGACCTTGATCGGATCCTTGACCGGATCCAGTCCCATCACGTGGATGCTGCCATCGTCTGGCAGGAGCAGGGTGGCCATCAGGCGGATCAGGGTGGATTTGCCGGAGCCGTTGGGGCCAAGCACGCCGAAAATCTCACCGGCTTTAACCTTCAGCGAAACCTGGTCGAGGGCCACCACCGGTCCGGATATCTCCTGGCCGGATGCTGGCTTCCCGTTCCCGTGGACACCGTTTTTGCTCTTTGGTTTGAGCGCTTGGATCCACTGCGGTGTCGATGTTTTTCTGCCGAATTTTTTATAAACTTGATCAACTACAATTGCATGTTTACTCATGATGAACTTCCTTATGTAAGAGCAATGTGCTCTGCTTTGTACTTCTGTTATTCTCTTTACTTTTCTCTCCTCGCCCGTGTCGCTGATAGTGGCGAAAAAAAACACGGCCAGCGGGGCGGTCCACCCGTGGCCGTGTTTCTGGCGCAATTACACCAGGAAATAAAAACAGCCACGAGCTTTGTCTCAGCGCCCGTGGCCGTAGTCTTTTCAGGTAATCTTACTCAGATTCGGTCAACAGACGCATTTCGACAAGGCAAAACCAACGGCACCCGAAAGATTCTTTCGGATTTTGGTCACGTAAGCAGGTGTGCTTTTGTGTTTCTGCATGTTTCGATGCGTCTCCTTTCAAAAAGTTTTAGCTTTAGAAGCTAACCTACATACTACTACTTTTTGAAATGTGTGTCAAGAATTAATTCTTATATTTTGTTAATACAAGATTAAAAGAGTTAAGGATGGCTCAAAAGGCTCCTGGTTGGCTCAGTTACTGCCCCGTATCTGGCGCTCCCGGCTGCGGTGATGGAATTGGGTTCATCAGAAACAGGATATAATGTTTTAGAGTTAGCAAAAGGAGCCTTGTGGAGTATCAAGACTTAGACGATTCGATCCTCTTTATACTCGTGCAGAAATCAGATGAGCGAGCTTTCAGCGTCTTTTATGATCGCTATGTAAATCTGGTTTTCAGCATTGCTCTGGCCATTGTGGCAAACCCATCGACTGCCGAAGAGATTGTCCAGGATGTGTTCCTCAAAATCTGGAGGAAAAAACATACCTACCACCCGGAGCAATCCAAGGTTAATACCTGGCTCAGTGCAATTACGCGCAACCGTGCCATCGACGAACTGCGAAAGAGGAAAACCGGCCTTGAGGCGAAACAGGTCTCTTGGGCAGAGACGGATAAACTGCAAAATCTGGATGAGCCGACACCGGAAGGTTGGCTGCAACTGAGGCTGGAACAGCAGCGGGTTCGCCAGGCTTTGCTCCAACTGCCGGAAGATCAGCGTCAGGTGATTTTTATGGCCTATTTTCAGGGCCTGACCCAGCAGCAGATCGCCCGACAGCTCGACCAGCCGCTTGGCACTGTTAAAACTCGCATCCGCCTTGGAATGCAAAAGCTAAGCGGTCTGTTGACCAGTCCAGGTCAGACAAATCCAAAATAGGCCTGGATGCGTATATTTTACTGGCGTGAGTCTATTAGAGGTAAATTATGCAGGATCATCAGGAAAAACTAGAGAATATTCCAGCCTATGCGTTAGGGGCACTTGAACCGGGGGAGGCCAAAATTCTGGCTGAGCACATTGAGCAGTGCGCTGAGTGCCAGGCGGAATTGCGCCTATACCAGCAGACCACAGATCAGATTGGCCTTGGGGTTGCTGCGCATGCTCCTGCCCGCCAGCTCAAAGACCGGCTGTTCTCGCAGATTGGGCCTCAACCCGGTACTGCCAATGCACCTGCCAAATGGAAGCAGTGGTTCTCCCAAAGGCCAACCTTCGCACTCGTCAGTATCGGGCTGGTGCTGATTATGGCGATCAGCAACCTGCTGCTCTGGAGTCAGGTGCAAGATCTGCGATCCCAGGCATTCCGGGTGGTCAATTTGTCCGCCACGGAAGCGATACCGGATGCGGCTGGCATGATCATCATCAGCGGTGATGGGCGGTATGGGACGCTGGTTACATTCAACCTGGCTTCATTACCGGAAGATCAGCAATATCAGCTGTGGCTGATTCAGGACACAGACCGCACCAGCGGCGGGATTTTCTCGGTGGGCAGGAGCGGGTATGCTTCCCTGGAAATCTATGCAGCTCAGCCGCTTGACAGCTATGACGGTTTCGGGATTTCGATTGAGCCTTACGGCGGCAGCCCTGCCCCCACGGGGGATAAGGTTTTGGGGGCTGAATACTAGCCAAACATCATTAATAAAGAGACAGGCCTGGGACTCACTCCCAGGCCTGTTTTTTAATCATGCGGCAACTCGTCATCCGGTTGCGGTTGGCAACCTTACTCGGTCACCGTCACCGTTCCAGCCATCCCCGAACCCCCAGGGCCCCCATGCAGGGAGCAGTAATACGGAAATTCCCCGGCTTGCTCAAAGGTGAAGGTGAATGTCTCTCCATTCCCCATGCGGCCGCTGTCAAACGAGCCGTCATCAGCGGTGACCGTATGCGGGAAGCTGGCATTCATCATCCAGGTAACCGTGGTCCCGACTTTTACCGTGATTTCCTTGCTTTCGAACTTGCTGTCTTTAACGGTCACCTTCGTGGCTTCCATGGAGCTGCCCATACTGGCGTCTGCCTTGGTGATCATAAAGGGGGCCATGACCACGGCATCCCCAGCTTTTACGGGCACATCATCCCCGGGGAATTCGTAACTGCCCAGGGTTCCGGCATCCAGGTGCAGCATGGCGAACAAT
This sequence comes from Chloroflexota bacterium, assembly GCA_003486225.1. Next base: position 1,134 of record DNGN01000074.1, on the reverse strand, counting down.
TTTTCCGTGGCTGCTTCCAGGTCAATATCCACTTCAACCTGGCTGTTCTTTCCGGCATTGACTGCGGCATACCCCACGATGGGGCCGGGTGCGCCATCTGCTTCGGTGTGGATCACGATCCAGCCGGGGTCGGCAGCCGCAACCTGGTCAACCGTTATGCTTCCGCTGCTGGCATCCTGGTCGCTTACTTCGACCATGGGTGTGGTCTGCTCAGCAGGTTCATCCAGTGCGGCATCTGTGTTCAGATTGGCGGCATTTTCTGCTGGGTTGGCGTTTGTACCTGGTGAATTGGCTGCGCAGGCAGCTAGCAGGGCAAGGATTGCCAGGCTACTCACTAAAATTAAGGGTTTAGATCTCATTATTTGCTCCTTTTGGTGGTCTTTAAGAAAATATACGGGTTAATTTGCTATTTGGATTTATTTTGCCAAAATTAGGGGGATTCAGACAAAAATCTGGACAAACGGCGGCCAAAAAGGCCGTTCTAACAAAATTCTTATACAATATCTTTGCAAAACACTTGACAATCTTTGCAAAACATGTACAATAAGTGTAATATTAGATTTCAAAAGGAGTTCGAAATGAAGAAAATTACACTTTTTACAGTTTTGCTTGTATCCGCTCTATTCTTGGTGGCTTGTGGTGGCACGAACGCCCCAGCTGAAAATAATGCCAATGCGATTATGGAACCAGACACTTCCGAAAATATGGCGGAAGAACCAGCCGAAGAAATGGCTGAGGAAATGCCGATGCTCTCGATTGCCGAGATTGCAGCCAGTGACGAGAATTTCTCCACGCTGGTGACCGCATTGGATGCAGCTGGCCTGGTTGAAACTCTGGCTGGTGAAGGTGCTTTTACCGTATTTGCCCCCACCAATGCGGCCTTTGAGGCACTGGGCGATGCCCTGAATGACGTGCTTGCCGACAGCGATCTGCTGACCCAGGTGCTGCTTTACCATGTAGTGGATGGCAAGGTTATGTCCCCGGATGCGCTGGCTTTAGCCGGTTCTGAGGTGGAGACACTTTCCGGCGACAAGATCACACTTTCGATCGAGGGTGAAAGCCTTTACATCAATGATGCCATGGTAACTGCAGTAGACATCGAGGCCTCCAATGGTGTGATCCATGTGATTGATG
>DNGN01000046.1 GCA_003486225.1 Chloroflexota bacterium | reverse complement strand
CCGGATGGCAAACAGATCGCCTTTCTCTCGGACCGCCAGAACCCCGAAAAAGAACCTCAGGTGCATGTCATCCCGTTTAGTGGAGGCGAAGCCCGGCGCCTGACTTTCATCGCAGGCGAGGTCAGCAATCTTTCCTGGTCACCGCGGGGAAAGCGCCTGCTGTGCAACGTGCGAAAAACCGACCCCGAAGTACTGGAACGGGAATCCGACCCGCTCAAAAAAAAGCTCGGTGTGGTCGCTCGTCATTACGACCGCGCATTCTATAAGCTGGACGGGTATGGCTACCTGCCAAAAGAACGCACCCACATCTGGACCATCGACGTGCGCACCGGCAGGAACAAGCAGTTGACAGACCATGAAGTTTGGGATGAACTCTCCCCCACGTTTTCTCCAGATGGTAAATGGATCGTTTTCCTTTCCAACCGCACACCAGACCCAGATCTCGACCTGGATGCCATTGATTTGTTCGTCATGCCATCCCGTGGGGGGGAGATCCGCCTGATAGAGACCCCTCCCGGACCTAAAACCCTTCCCGCCGTCTCTCCCGACGGGAAGTGGATCGCCTACATTGGTCAGCAAGGCAAAGGGAAGGGATACAGGAACGCGGGTGTGTGGATCGTCCCCTTTGAAGGCGACCAGAAGGCCCGAAACCTGACGAACAAATATGACCTCCACGCTGGCTCTCACACTGCAACAGATCTTTACGAGGATGTCGAAGACATGCCCCCTGTCTGGTCAGCGGACAGCCAGCGGCTGTATTTCCAGGCGCTCTATCACGGCAGCACATTGTTGAAGTCTGTGTCGATCAAGGGTGATGATCTGCGCGACCTGGTCGGCGAGGGCGGTGTGGTCGGCTCTTTCAGTTTAGACAGGGGACAAGAGAAAGTCGCTTACTTCTTTGGCCAGTTTGGGGACATCTGCCAGGTGTATGTTCGCGAGGTGTCTGCGGGACGGACCCGCCATTTAACCCGCATCAACCGCGATATCCTTGAAAGGATCGAGCTGCCAAAAATCGAAGAGGTATGGTTCAAGGGGCCGGATGATAATGACCTCCAGGGCTGGATCGTCAAACCGCCGGATTTCGACGGGCGCAAACGCTATCCATCCATTCTATATATCCACGGCGGACCGCTGCTGCAGTATGGCAAGTTCTTCTTTCACGAGTTCTACTTCCTTGCAGCCCAGGGATATGTGGTCTATTTCACCAATCCACGTGGCGGGCGTGGCTACGGCGAAGCACACGCCAAATCCATTTGGGGAGCCTGGGGGACAAGGGACTACGCTGACCTGATGGCCTGGGCCGACCATATGCAGGCGCAAAATTACATCGACCCCAAACGTATGGGCGTAACGGGCGGTTCCTACGGCGGCTACATGACAGTCTGGATCATCGGCCATACCGAACGCTTCAGCGCAGCCGTCGCGGCGCGCTGTGTCAGCAACTTTATCAGCGAGTGGGGTTCTGCAGATTACAACTGGACATTCGAATATGAAGTGGAGGCAGGCCCGCCTTTCAGGGATATCCGCAAATGGTGGGATATGTCTCCGATCAAATATATCGGTTCTGCCAGCACCCCGACCCTGGTTCTGCACAGCGAGAATGACCTGCGCTGTCCCATCGAGCAGGGTGAGCAGGTCTTCGTAGCCTTAAAACGCCTGGGTGTGGACAGCGAATTTGTGCGCTTTCCCGATGAGTTCCACGGGCTGTCGCGTACCGGCCGCACAGACCGGCGCATTGTGCGCTTGAATCATATTACCCGCTGGTTCGACAGATACTTAAAAAAATAANNATCAACATTGGCATAGGCATTGACAGTTTGTGTGGAAGCGATGCCAGCGCTCATCTTAATTTCTAGAGCAGTTCCATTTTCCAAGGTGATCCCAGTGGACTGTATCCCGGTTAAAATGCGCCTTGCGATTTTCTCCGCATCAGAACTGACCACACCAGGCAATACGATCGAGAATTGGTCTCCTGCCCAGCGGCCGATGCAATCATAAGGTCTGCTCTTTTCTCTGATAATTTGAGTCGCGATCTGCAACACTTCATCCCCAATGCCGCGTCCAAATTGTTGATTGATGGCTTTAAAGTTTTCAATATCCATAACGATGAAGCTTACTCCGGCCGACGCACGCCGTGCGCGCTCTAATTCGCCCTGCGCCTGTTTATAAAACGCCTCCCGGTTAACCAATCCGGTCAGGGCATCATAAACAGGGATACCCTCCAATCGATTACGCGCTTCGTAAAGGTCGCGACTCAGGTTTAACAAACGCAGTCCAACCAACAAGCGTGCTTTGAGGTCTTGCGGAACAATAGGCTTGGTAAGATAATCGTCAGCTCCCGTTCCCAGACCAGCGATCAATTCACCATTTTGACCTTTATTCGTCACCAGGAGGATGTACACATGCTCCGAAATATCCAAACTGCTGCGTACATTTTGTACAAATTCATGCACAGGCTGGGATTCTGAAGTCGCATCCACGATCACAAAGCGAATCCCGTTCTCCTGCATCATCTCCCATGCTTCATCGACGGATACGGAAAAGATAACTTCATGCCCGCTTCGCTCAAGCACCTGTTGAAAAACCGAGTGCTCTAAAATATCATTGTTAATCACCAGAATTTTCATAGCACATCCTCATTCCTATTATACAGTGTCTGAGGAGTTTCCTGCCCTCGAGTTTTAGGGTAGACTTTTATGAAGCGGATCAAACCGGTTTATCTGGTCATACAGCCAACCCATTCCGGGTGAAATCATCTTCCCATCATCAGGAGACTGCATGGAATTTTCTGAAAACACAGGTATATTGTTCAAAGCCTTCCATTTTTCGGCGGACAGGCATAGGAACCAGCGCCGAAAGGATAACGCTCATTCTCCGTACATTAACCACCCCATTGAAGTAGCTCAATTGTTATGGGATGTGGGGGCTGTACGAGATGTCAATGTGCTAGTAGCTGCGATCCTGCATGATACGATCGAAGATACATCCACCCATCCTGATGAGATCCTTGATTCCTTTGGCGGAGAGGTGCTATCCCTTGTGCTGGAAGTTACCGATGATAAAAGTCTGTCCAAAGCAGACCGGAAGCGTTTACAGATCGAAACTTCCGGGCACAAATCCTACGGCGCGAAACTCATCAAGCTGGCGGATAAATCCTGCAATGTGCGCAATCTGATCAACATGCCGCCCGAAGGTTGGTCACTGGAACGTCGCCAGGAATATCTGCTCTGGACTGAGAAGGTGGTAGCCGGTTTGCGCGGCACCAATGCGAACCTGGAAGATTATTACGATCAAGAGTTGGGGAT
>DNGN01000310.1:1558-2766 GCA_003486225.1 Chloroflexota bacterium | reverse complement strand
GGCGACTATGTCTTTCGCGTCAAGGGCTCCAACAATGATGGGGTATGGAACGAGGAAGGTGTGACTCTGCATATCACTATCCAGCCTCCTTTTTGGGGAACATGGTGGTTCAGAGGGCTTGTGGCTGTATTGCTGGTGAGCGCCGCGCTGGGGACCTATCGGTTGCGGGTACGAAGCATCGAGGCACGAAGCCTAGAGCTTGAACAGCAGGTTGCGGACCGGACAGCCGAGCTTTCGCAAGCCAACGAGCTCCTGGAACAAGAGATCGCCGAGCGCATGCGTACGGAAGAAGCCCTTGCCCAGGAACGAGCATCGGCGGCGGTCACCGCCGAACGCAACCGGCTGGCGCGTGAGCTGCACGATGCCGTCACCCAAACCCTTTTCTCTGCCAGCCTGGTGGCTGAAGCCCTCCCGGCAGCCTGGGAAAAAGACCCCGAGGAAGGACATGGGTTGCTCAAGGACCTACGTGGCCTGAGTCGAGGCGCTCTGGCTGAAATGCGCACCTTACTGTTGGAGCTTCGCCCGGCAGCACTGTTAGAAACACGTCTGGATGACCTGCTGCGCCAGTTGGGAGAGGCTACCAGCGGTCGAGTGGGTATTCCGGTGACAGTTCAGATAGAAGGGGAGACTGAACTGCATCAGGAAGCATTACCGCCGGATGTGCATATCACTCTTTATCGAATTACCCAGGAAGCCTTGAACAATGTGATCAAGCATGCACGTGCTCACCAGGTAACGGTGCGGCTAGATTATAGCCCTGAGAGTCGGGCGGAACCTTTGCGCGTTTCTCTCTCGATCAGCGATGACGGGCGCGGTTTCGATGCGACACAATTGCAGCACGACCGTTTGGGATTCGGTATCATGCAGGAACGCATCCAGGCGATCGGTGGCACATTGACCATTGAAAGCCAGCCTGGGCATGGGACTCGGGTGACTGTCTTATGGCAACAGGCGAAGAGATTGGAGGCAACATGAAACCGATCCGCGTATTAATTGTCGATGATCACGCCATGGTGCGCAAAGGACTGGTTGCTATTCTGAAGAACCAGCCGGAGCTTGATCTGGTGGGCGAGGCGTGCGATGGGCGGGAAGCTATTGGTGCTTGCGAACAATACCATCCAGATGTGATTTTGATGGATCTGGTCATGCCGGAAATGGGTGGAGTGGCAGCTACACGGACAATCCACCAGCGCTGGCCGCATGTCCAG
>DNGN01000310.1:613-1523 GCA_003486225.1 Chloroflexota bacterium | reverse complement strand
CGCCGCGAGCATGAAGTGCTGGCTCTTCTGGTGAAAGGGATGAGCAACCCGGAAATTGCCGGGCAACTGTTTATCAGTCGGGCGACGGTCAAGGTGCACATCAGCAGCATTCTCTCCAAGCTGGGAGTCTCCAGCCGCGCCGAGGCGATCTCACTGGCGATCCAAAACAAGCTGGTCCGGTAATCTCCAGGTTTAAATACATAAGCCACCCGAATTAACCATGAAATCCCCCAGGTGCCAGATGTGCCGGGGGGATTTCGATTCTATACTTTATATAGTTGGAACACCTTCACCGTTATAGTGCAAGGTTACATAATGAAAGGAGTAAGGTAACATGAAAGAAAACATCAAAGAAAACAGAGTTGGGCTCTACGCAGGATTTGCTGGCGGCTTTGGATTTTATATTGCCTGGATGCTTCTTGCCATGCTTTGGCAAACTGCCACCGTAGAAGAAGCGAATATAAAATCCGCCATTGGATTTGTCCTGGGCCTGGTCGTTGGAGGTCTGCTGTATCTCGGGGTACATTCTTTCGTAAACAAAAGGCTCGGAGGTACAACAAACAAAAATATTACCAGAGATACGATAATGGGAATTGTTGCCGGCCTGGTAATTGCATTTTTGTTCGGGATGCTATTCTATAATCCAGCGGGAGTTGGTTTTACACCACCTTTTGGATAAAGATTCCGCTGGGTTAGTCAGCCGATCCACCTCGTGAAAGCCTGGATCATCGTTGTATCCAGGCTTTCATGTCGGACCATGCTCTAAACCTTTTGCACAGGCGCACCGCCCAGGATCGACTTGCTGATTGCCATATGCCTCGGGTAAAAGATAGGCAATCCAAAATAAGCTGGTCCGCTTATCCACCGGTTTAGATAAATAAGCCACTCGAACTAACCATGAAATCCCCCA
>DNGN01000310.1:0-598 GCA_003486225.1 Chloroflexota bacterium | reverse complement strand
ACATGACCAGTATCGGGGCGCCTCTCGAAACAGTTTGCGAGAACGCAGGCACTTTCACCCTAACGGTTAAGAAAAACCAATGGAGTTTTTTCCAGACCGCAGCCCCCGGCTGCATAGTGAAGGGCCCCACTTGGAGCGGTACCTGGAAACTCTGTGGCGATGAAGCCACGTTCAATGATAGTGGAAGCAGCTACACATACAAGTGGGCTTTTGATGGCGCAGACCTCCGCTTCACCAGGGTAAACGATAATCTTGTCACTCGAATCGTCTATTTGACCACATACCCGTGGGTCCTGCAGAAGTAAGGATCAGGAATTGATTAAAGGAAATCTACCATGAAACAGAGATCATTTTTCGTAATGTTGTTTTCAGCCATTCTGGCATTCGCGTTGTTGGCCTGCGCGCTGGTTGGGCAAGTCAGGCTGGTGGTGAAGCCCGATATGGTCTCCCGGGTCGACGAGATGCTCGCCCAAAGAACCCGCAGCGGCACGTTCACAGGCTCCATCCTGATCGCCCAGGACGGGGTGGTCTTGTTCAGTAAGGGGTATGGGCTCGCGGATCGTGCTCAGGGTATTCCCAATACACCCCAGACGCGCTT
>DNGN01000085.1 GCA_003486225.1 Chloroflexota bacterium | reverse complement strand
GCCCCTTTTAGCAAGTAACCGCGTGCACCAGCTCGCAACGCGGCCAGCACCGTATCATCTTCCATCATCGTTACCATGAGTATGCTAATGGATGGAGATCGGGCTGCAATCTGGCGAGTGGCTTCGATACCGTGAATGCCGGGCATGTTAATGTCCATGAGAATAACATCCGGTTTGAGTGTTTCGGCCATGACAATTGCTTCCTCCCCCGTCTTGGCCTCTCCAACCACCATCATTTCAGAGTCGGAATTCAGCAATGCTCTCATCCCAAATCGGAACACAGGATGATCATCGGCGATGAGGATACGGATGGGTTTCATAGGCTTGACTCCCCAACCGCCAGCGGCAATCGGACCCTGACCTGCATACCGCCATGTTCACTTTCGCTTATCTGGAAGGTACCACCCAGTTCTTCAGCCCGTTCGCGCATGGTGAGTAGGCCAATACCAGCCTGGGTGTTAGGGTGCATTCCCTCGCCATCGTCGTCTATTTTCAGGCATAATCTGTTCTCTTCCACCTCGATGTTGACATAACAATTAGCTGCATTGGCATGGCGGATCACATTGGCAATGGCTTCCTGAACGATCCGGAAGGTAGCCACTTCGACAGCCGCAGGCAAGGGATGCAGGTCATCTGGAACTATGAAGGAAACCTGCAAACTCGCCTGATCGTTGACCACCATTTCTCGCAATGCACCCATCAACCCCAGTTCATCAAGCGCTGGCGGTCGCAGGTCATACACCAGGCGGCGGATGTCGCGGACGGCATCCCGGGTTTGCGATTTCAACTTCTCAAGCAATTCCTTTGCGGCTTGTGGGTCTGAGTCGATCTGACGATAGACTGCATCCATGGTCAGGGTCTGGCTTGCCAATTGTGGACCCAGTCCATCGTGAAGGTCGCGACGTAAGCGGCGGCGTTCTTCTTCCCGGGTCGAAACCAGGCGTTCGCGTGCTTGTTGCAGTTCTGTTGTTGCGCGTACAGCATGAATGGCAATGCCCGCCTGGCGTGCCAGGTCTTCGAGCAAACGCCGGTCTGCGGGGCTGAAGGATTCGCCGGGAGCGCGGGGAGCCAAATGGAATTCGCCGACGGTCTCATGTTGGTAAACGATGGGCAGTTTGAATAGTTCGCCGTTGATCACCCCAGTGCTGACCATCTTCATGATCTGTCCCTGTTGCAACAGAGTAACAGCAGCATAGGGCAGTCGCAAGGCATGTCTGACGGTATCTACAATGGTTGACAATATGGCTTCTGGTGACAAGGTATTTTCGAGGTTGTGCCCAAGCCGTGAGATCACACGGTATGGATCGTCCCTTTCACCAAACAGCCAGCGGTTGATGGCGTTTTGCAGGAACTGGCGCAGGGGGTGAAAGACAACAGCGATGATACCCGTGGCAAACAAAGATACGAACCAGTTTTGACGTGAACCGAACAGGCTTCCAAGATAACCAACAATGATGATGTACATAAGAATGACGGATACAGTCAGGAGTCCATACACCAGGGTGCGGTTGATGATCGGGTCGATATCCCATAACCGATACCTCAATAGAGCAAAGCCAATGGACAAAGGCAAGATTGCATACGTTCCCAGCAGCAGAGTGCCTCCAACCAGGTCATAAAGGGCTGCAGTTTTAGCAACCTGTGACAATACCGGGAATAAGTTGAGCGGCGTCCAGAACAGTAAAAAACCAATCACATTTACTACCAAACCGAATATCACCCATTTGATCTGCTGACGTTGGGCTGAATTGGAGACCTTTCGATATCGGTGGATCTGTGCATAAGGTGCACTACCGACCAAAACGATAAAAAATGGTGCGTTGAGAAGTAAGGGCCAGGTGTTGGGATCGAAAGGTGAGTTGGGGGTAAACGATATCAGCGCAGATGAAATTACCCAGATCAACATCAACCACCTGGTCCAGCCGGGCACGAATCTCCCATCTGGAAAAATGTAAAATCCGAAAAATAGTGCACCGAAAGCCAGATTCCCCAGAAATGCAAATAATCCCTGGCTTTGTTCAGGTGCGGAGAATAAATCCAGCGAGAAAAGAATGCTCATCGCAAAAAGGATCATGGAATACAGCAGAACCACCCATTGATTGGACTTTCGCAGGTACATAACAATTCCAACAATGATGTAGGTGAACGCCAACGCCAGGATGCGAATCAGGAATATTGATGAATAGATCTCGGTGGAAATGGAAAGTTCCCTTAAACCTTTCGTAACTGACTCAGTCGACAGTATGGTGTGAATTTCACCGCTATCAATGAAAGTAATGTAATGGGAGATACCGCTGTAAATTAATCCTGCCAGAAACAGCAGGATTGCTCCCCAAAGTATCCTGGTAAACATCAACCATACGCCACTGATTTGCGCGCCAGGGTATGGTTTGGCAGGTAGTGTGGATGAATTTCGAGAGGGATCGCTCATTGTTTTGGATTTGCGATCAGGTAAAGATTCTTTTCGGAGATAACGTTATTATACTGTTGTCGATGGATATTTCGGAGCCGATCTTTGCGCCATTGTGGTGCATGAGCATTTCTGCCTCGTGCACCACAAGCTTGTTATATCGATCTTGCTGAAATGGCATTCCTCCGGTCTATTGCTCTCGGAGTAATATCAAGTATGTAGCCAAAGGAATGGCCGGAATAGCTATCAAGGGCGCGATCGGCCCCCAGATGGGCAAGATGGGCTGGATGAAGCTGTCCGACAGATAAACAAAGACCAACGCAGCTTCCCCGGCAATAAAATATTTCAACTGTTTCTTTGTAAGCGGATCTGCCTTCCGGATGCGGGCAATCACTGTGCCTGCGGTAATTAGGACGAGCGCCAACAGTGACAACAAGACCACTCCCATGATTGCCTCCAGGATTGATTTGGCGCTCTCTATGCCAAATGGATTGGATGCCATAAATTCCGGTTCGTTCACCGGTCCGGGGGTGACGAGTATTCCCAATACACCGACAGTGATCGCTCCAACAGCGAACTTGTAAAGGATATTCCCGAGCTTTGAAAAGGGCTGGCCCGAAGGGTAAAGCAGCGGGATCACAACCAACGCGGTGAAGATGGCAACCACGAAGGAAATATTTCCAGACATAGCGATGGGTACATATCCAGGCAACGGCTTGACATACAAGCCATATAGACTGTAATTCATAAGCAGAAAGCCCAAGTTATATGCAAATCCAGGAAT
>DNGN01000045.1 GCA_003486225.1 Chloroflexota bacterium | reverse complement strand
GGATGCTGCACGCTGAAAATCATGATACAGGTTGCGGTTCGAAAGCAGTTGGTCTATGGCCTGTGCGAAGGCCTCAATATCCTGATCGACCAAAAAACCATGCACCCCATTCTGAACAATATCGCGCGTGCCGCTGGCATCGACAGCCACAACAGGCAATCCTGCAGCCATGGCTTCCATCGTGACCAGCCCTTGCGTTTCGGAGGTCGAAGCGAATCCAAAAAAATCAGCGGCATCCAGGTAGTCTGGCACCTCTTCATAGTCCACAAACCCGATAAAATCCACTTTACTGCGAATTCCCAGGTCACGTGTAAATTGCTCCAGGTTTGTTCGTTCAGGCCCGTCACCCAGCAGCACGACTCTCAGCGCAGGATACTTCTGCATGGCCCTGGCTGCCGCCCGCAGCAGGAATTTCCAATTCTTTTCCTTGGATAAGCGGCCGATCGAGATCATTACAATCTCACCCTGCCACCCATGTCGAGCACGAATATCCGCACCATCTGCCTGTTGATAGGGTCCCAGATCGATACCTGTGGGAATCACTGTATAGTTCGAGTCCAAGCCATACTCATTCAGCAAGATCTCTAGCATACTTTGGGACGGGACGACAATATGCTGGCACCGGCGCATGAAATTCTTCAGCCAATCATGAACAGCCTCTTTAAGAAATTCCTGCACCGTTTCCTGAGGCAGCGGGACATAATGGGTATATTCGTGATATTGGGTGTGAAAGGTGAAGACCAACGGCAGGTTGAGTTTTTTGGCTTTATTCGCGGCCACCTGACCCAACAGGACGGGATGTTGGGTATGGATCACATCCAGCTTCAAATGCGGCACCAGCCAATCAATATGGGGAGAGAGCGGAAAAGCCGTGGGAACATCGGCTGTGCCAGGAAGCGGTAAGCTCGGGTAGCGAAAGATAAAGGGTTCCTGGTCGATAACCTGATCTTCTTGGGCAAATACAAAAACATTATGCCCTAAGGCGCACAGAGCCTGGCGATATGCACTCACCGAACGCACCACCCCGCTGATAACCGGTAGATAATTATTGGTAAAAATTGCGATTTGCATCCAACCTCCGTATTCCAATAATACACGGATTCCGTCTTGGGACAAATCGCGAATTCCCTGCAGGCCAAAGCAACCCGGATTGCAGTTTGTGAAAGTCTCAACGGAAACATAGTAAAATCTTAAGCAAGGACCATGTGACAGAAAACTTTCTTCGAAAACCTTTGAGGAGGAACTATGAGAGTTCTAAAATCCGGTAAAGGGGAACTCATCCAGCCCTTTGATCTGGATGANNGAAGCTGTCCGCCAGTTCGTCTACGATGGCTGTTACATCGGCACCGAACTTTACGGTTCTGTGCGCTGCCCGATGAGCCTGGTGCGCGAGGTGCTGCGCCAGGGACGCAAAGACCTGCGCGTCTGCGGGCAGGGCGTGCTCGAACTGGATCTGTGGCTGGCTGCCGGCATCATAAAAAAGCTTGACATCACCTATATCGGGCTGGAAGTCTACGGCACTACATCGGCCTTGCGGCGGGCAGTTGAATCCGGACAGGTTGAAACGTGCGTCGAGTGGTCCAACGCCTCCATCACCTGGCGCATGAAAGCCGCAGCCATGGGCATCCCCTTCCTGCCAACCCGCTCGATGCTGGGGACCGACATGTTCGAATACAGTGCTGCCAAACTGGTGGAAGACCCCTTCAGCGGCATGCAGGTTGCCCTGCTGCCTGCCCTTGTTCTGGATGTGGCCCTCATTCACGTCCACCGGGCAGATAAATATGGCAACTGCCAGATCGACGGGATCAGTGGATTCGCCCTGGAAATGTCACGCGCNNAGAACCGTGATCCCCTACTACCTGACCGATGCCGTGGTCCACGCTCCTTACGGATCGCATCCCGGTGAAATGGCCTACCTGTACGGCCGGGATGAACCCGGGATCAAGGAGTGGGTGCAAATGAGCAAGACTGCCGAAGGTGCACAAGCCTATCTCGATAAATATGTCTATGGACCGCAAAACCACCAAGCCTACCTGGAAATGATCGGCGAAAAACGCCTGCAAGAATGTACAGAATTGCGGGAGAAGCGAGAATGACCATGAATGAGACCCCTTACACCAAAACCGAATTGATGATCTGCGTGGCTGCGCGCCTCTTCGAAGACGGCACCACCTGCTTTATCGGTACCGGTATCCCCATGCTGGCGGCCATGCTGGCCTCCAAGACCACCGCCCCCAACATCGTCCCGGTTTTTGAGTTTGGCGGACTGGGGGCCATATTAGAAGAGCTTCCGCTGGCCGTAGGCGAAGCCCGCACCTTCCACAAAGGGATTTCCGCCCTGGGTATCTGCGACACGATGGAAACTGCCCAGCGCGGCTTTATCGATTACGGTTTCCTGGGCGGTGCCCAGATCGACCCATACGGCAACCTCAACAGTGTGGTTATCGGAGATCATGACCAGCCCAAGGTGCGCCTGCCGGGATCTGGCGGCGGCAACGATGTTGGCAGCCTATGCTGGCAAAACATCGCCATCATGCAGCATGATGCGCGCCGCTTTGTGCCCCAGGTGGACTTTGTAACCACACCCGGCTTCCTCTCGGGCCCCGGGGCGCGAGAAGCCGCCGGGCTGCCGCGCGGCAGCGGGCCGCTGGCCGTAGTCTCGACCCTGGCGCTGATGGATTTTGATCCCGAAACTTGCCGTATGCGTCTCAAAGCACTGCACCCTGGTGTCAGCGTGGAGGAGGTGAAAGAGAACACGGCCTTCGAACTGGTCATGCCGCAGCAAGTCGGGCAAAACGCACCCCCCAGTGCTGAAGAACTTCGCTTGCTGAGAGAGGAGATAGACCCGACCAGGTTCTATATCTAGCTGGCCCCCAGTTTTTACTAAAGCGGCCCATTGTGTTGGCAGCAGTGTGGAAAAGGGTACATCAGGAGTGAAAAAAAGGCCTGCGGCGGTGGAGCGCCTAACAA
>DNGN01000054.1 GCA_003486225.1 Chloroflexota bacterium | reverse complement strand
CGGGAAGGGCGTCTCCGGCCGCACCTCCACCGGGAGGATACCCTCATTTTTCCGCCAGCCGCGCGCTGTCCCGATCACCTCGTTGAGCACCGCCTTTCCCCTTCTGCGTACGGATAACTGCCCGCCAGGAAAAACATATCTGCCATATTGAGACCGGAACAATGTGACCGCCTGTTCCAATTTTCGACTGTCCATCCCCACAGACGCCGGTTCAACCGGACCCTCATACGGAAATGCGCCCATTTCAACCTCCGCAGCCCAAAAATTACCTGACTCTATTCTACACGTTCTCAATAGGTGATAAATTAACGGAGGTAGAGAAAGCGTTCGAAACAACCCGGTTAAAATAGGATAAAAAGATTGGTACAATCTAAGTACTCACATCTAGGAGACAGCCATGACCGAAAACGGACCCACCTTCTGCTCAGACATTGCCCGGGAACACAACCTCCCCCTCCACGCCAGCGCCACCCGCGGAGACCTGTGGTTAATGATCGAATATGACTCCCCCTGGGAAGGCAAAGCCTTCGAGCAAAGCACCCTGCCCGAAAATGTTAAGGAATACCTCCAGGGAATAGCCATCCCCGGTGCCAAAACCCGCATCCAGATGATCCGGCAGGAAAGCTCCCGCCAGCGCGTGGGGATCCGTTTTTTCATGGCCCATACCGACCCGCTATCTCCCAGGCTGTTCGAATTTGAGCTGAATGACTACCTTGACCTGCTCGACCTCAACCTGTCCGCCCTCGCTGCCGGGGACCTCCAGGACGATGCCGCCTTGCGTGATACCCCTCTCTACCTGGTGTGCACCAACGGCAAGCGCGATCTGTGCTGTGCCCGTTACGGCGTTGAAATTTACAACGTACTTAATGCAGAAATAGGTGAAGCGGTCTGGCAGTCCTCTCATATCGGCGGGCACAACAAAGCTCCTAACACCCTCTTCTTCCCCTACGGGGTGGAATACGGCCACACCAGCCCCGAGGACATCCTCCGCCTGGTGCACAATTTCCAGCAGGGCCTGGTCGGGCTGGAGCACTACCGCGGCCGGGTGTGCTTCGATGAACCAGCCCAGGCGGCTGAACATTTCTGGCGCCAGGAGACCGGGAATCTGGACCTGCCCGGGATGCGGCTGGTGTCCCTTGAATCGATCGGGGAAGCTGAATGGCAGGTTGTGGTCGAAAGTACGCAGGATACGGAACGCCGCGTGCTCACCTTCCAGCGCAGGGAATCGAACCTCCAGATCCCGATCACCTGTGCGCAGGACAAATTGAGTCCCATCAGCACATTTCACAAGATCGACACATAAACTGGCGGTCAGCCGTCCGAACAGATCAAACCCAGAAGAGATTGACAGGCACGGAGCGGCGAACTCCGTGCCTGTGTGGTTTAATCTTTCCCCGCATCAAGCAAATCTTCAACCAAATCAAGATTACGGCTGGTTGTAATCGTAGTAATACACCTCAGATAGTGATCGTTTTTCCATCATCATTAAGGGCTGCACCGGGATTTGCCCTGTGGCGAATCCGAATCCGGTCAGAATTTCTTCCAGGGTGAAGTTGCAGTGGCCGTAGCGCTCGATTGGTGGCATAGGCAATAAGGGGGAGGTTGGATGTTTGGTCCAGACTTTTTCCGAATACATCGCCTGGTGCCAAACCGGCACAATCGGATCACCCGTGGTATGCATGGTCACCAATGGGGTTTGAAGATCACCGGATGTTTCATAAAAATCCTGGATTTCTTTCAACGCAGCAGGCTGGGCTTTGAAGCGCTTGACCNNACGAATTCCGTGTCCCATTGTTTCATTAACACAGCCGGGATGCTGGCAGCATTGCCCGGCAGGACATTTAATTCTGGTGTGTCCATCAAGTAATCGAAGACCACCCGGAAATCCCCCCAGTAATTCACCTGGTCAATAAAGCTCCCGATCGGGCCGCAGATCGCCATAGCCCCCGAGAACACAGTGGGGTTGCCTTCAACAGCCAGCGTGGTGATCAAACCACCTTCCGAGGCACCGACCAGGTATATTTTACCGGGTGACCCTACTCTTTCCTCGAACACATCGATCAGGTCAAGGATATCCGCAATCCCCTCTTTCACTGCCAGCCCGTTCACACTGTAGCTGGTGGTAGCAAAGGCAAAGCCCTGGAGGTTAACCAAATCTGGCAGAGTCAGCTCCAAGCCATTGCCGTTCGTGAATATCATTTGCGACCAGGGAATTTCCACCGGTTCTAAAACCGAAACATAGCCATGCGCAAAAATCACTAAACCTTTCTCCTCAATGAAGGGTGGAGGCAAGGTGATTAGGTATTTCGCTCCGCTGGCCTGTTCTCCCATAAAACAAAATGGGGGTTGACAACCCTCCGCCTGCGCCCCAGCCGGGATTGTTGCTGTGAAGGCCAGTACCAGCAGCAAACCAACCATCAATTTAACAGAACGTGACATGACTCTCTCCTTTCCATCGTTGCACAGCATCCTATTCGTTTCAAAAATCCTTGGATCAGAAAACTTATCTTCATGCCCACCTCCTCATAAAAATTAAAAAAAACCGGCATGCATGCCGGTTTCGCTATTAGCTCCCCATAAATCTTCCCACTGCGCTTGTGTAATCAGGTTAAAGGATAAGCGACCAAATTAGATCTATAGTTCATTGCCTCAAATAACAGAAATGGATGTCCTAATCTTACAATATTTAACCATCGGATTCAACCCCAAATCAACAGCCGGGTTTAACCTGCGATTAACTCACCATTGACCGTTTGCCACTCTATGGTTATGCTTAAGCCTTGATGACCGCCCTTAAAAACGTGTAAGATGAACCAGGTGCTGGGCGTCTTATCAATATCGAAGGAACTTAGGAAAACGATCCAATGAGAAACAAACCCCTCCCACGCAGCGACCATCTCATGCGCAGAGAACCTCTCTCGCGCAGAGATTTTCTCAAACTTGGGGGCATCTCTGCCGGCAGCTTACTGCTGGGGCCGCAGCATCTTCCATCCCGTCAAGCGCTGCAAAACTTTCCAGATGCCCCCCACCTGGCCCGAGCCGTTGGGGATCTCAATGTGCGTTCTTTACCGGATATCAACAGCGCCCTGGTCGGGGTGATCAAAGAAGACGATGTTCTGCCCTGGATCCGCGAAGTGGTGGGCGAATTCCCGGGTGCCTCCGTTCGCCGTTGGGTCGAAACGCCCGTTGGCTGGGTTTGGTCCCCCAACCTGCAGCCAGTTAAGAACCTGCCCGCAAAACCGGTCACAGAGCTCATCCAGACCAGCATCGGACCTGGCATGTGGGTGCAGGTCTGCGTGCCCTGGGTGGAGGTCAGTCTGGAATACGGACAGCCCCTGGCTCCCTGGCTGGAATACCGCATTTACCAGGAACATAAACCAACATACCTGTATTACGACCAGGTCTTCTGGGTAGACGATATCCGCACGGATATCAACGGGCAGGCCTGGTACCGCCTCTCGGAGCTCTATGGCTCCTACGGCGATGTATTCATCGGTCCGGCCGAAGCCTTCCGCAAGATCGAACCAGAAGAAATCGCCCCGATCTCCCCTGAGGCCGAGGAAAAAACCGTTGAGGTAAATNNTACGTAGACAAACCGTCCAGGCCTTCGAAGGCAGCCGCGAGGTCTTTTTTGCCCGCTGCTCTACCGGCCTAGATGGCGAGGAGACCGAAACCCCACTGGGGCTGTACCACCAGGTCTGGCGCAAGTCGATTTCCACCCATATGGCCGGCAACACGGCCCAGGGCTACGATACCCCCGGAATTGGTTATACAACCCTGTTCGTCGGGTCCGGCGT
>DNGN01000256.1 GCA_003486225.1 Chloroflexota bacterium | reverse complement strand
GTGGTCGATACATCCGATTTGGCTGGGAACGGGAAAATGTCAAAGATATTTATGGATATCAAAAAGAAATACGCCACCAGCGTCAGGAAAATCCCGGCATACACCAGAGACCAACGCGGCAGCCCCAAGAGCAGCCCAATCAGTCCCAAGATAACCAGGGAAGCAAACAACCCCACAAGGATGACCTGCTTCATCCAATCCGGTATCCTCTCGATATCCGGAATTAGCGAGATCACACCCGGTAAAAAAAAGATCACCAAAAACGGCATGGCGCTCAGCCAAAATTCCTTCCAAGAGCCATGTGGCGGCAAAAACCAGTGCTCCAGTTTGGCAGACTTCAATCCAGCCTCCTTTCATCGGGAGAGGGAGACTACCCGACAGCCGAAAATATTGCTTAAACCATCTTAGCACCCTTCGAATGTGATTGTCTAGAGGGAGATGAAAGAAATATTTATGCTGAAAGAAAGGGAAACTCAGGCAAGCTCATCCAGGGGCCAGGTGGGCATGGCATCAATATCCAGGGAAGATCGCTGCTGATGTACAAAACGGTAATAACCGGCGGCCGCGATCATGGCGGCATTATCCGTGCACAGGAAGAGCGGCGGGATATGTACACGCCCGGGCGTGTCTTTAACGATCATCTCGCGCAGCAGCAGGTTGGCCGAAACGCCCCCTGCTACTACCAGCTCTTTGGCCTTGAATTCCTGGGCAGCGAAGCGAGACTTGGTTACCAGCACGTCCACCACCGCCATCTGGAAGCTGGCCGCAAGATCGGCCACTGGCAGGGTTGCCGATTCATCATCTTCGTCCTCTCCCAGCTCAGCGCGCAGACGGCGCACCTGGTGCAGCACGGCAGTTTTCAATCCGCTGAAAGAAAAATTCCAGGTACCTTCCAGCCAGGCGCGCGGGAATTTAAAGGCATTCGGGTCGCCGTGTTCGGCCGCCTGCTGGATCTTCGGCCCACCCGGGTAGCCCAGTCCGAGCAACCGGGCGACTTTATCAAAAGCTTCCCCTGCCGCATCATCAAGAGTCGCCCCCAGACGCTCATACTTGAGATGGTCTGTCATCAGCACCAGCTCGGTATGCCCGCCAGAGACCAGCAACGCCAGCAGCGGGAAGACCGGTTCAGGGGTAGGCTCTTTGGTCGCATCCAGAATCCAAGGAGAGTAGAGATGCCCTTCCAGGTGGTGCACCCCTACCAGCGGCTTTCCGCTGCCCAAAGCCAAACCTTTGGCCATATTCAAGCCCACCACCAGGGAGCCTGGCAGCCCGGGGCCTTGCGTGACAGCTATCGCATCTATGTCGGCCAGCGAAAGGTGGGCTTGGGCCAGGGCTTCTTCCACCACCGTATAGACTGTGCTGATATGCTGGCGGGAGGCCACTTCCGGGAAGACACCCCCATACTTGGCGTGCATCTCAGCCTGAGAAGCCACAACGTTCGAGAGCAGGAAGCGCCCGTCCTCAACAACTGCCGCCGCAGTCTCATCGCAGGAGGATTCGATTCCTAAGATCCTGGCAGGGGGAAAATTTGGTTCAGCCATATGTGTATTTTACCTTAATTACTGAGGAGATGCAGCGGGCTGTCTCGCTTTGGTGGCGGATCATGGGCAGCGAGGTATATCGATTGTCTGCTTTAATTGCTATTCTAACAGGATGCATGCTAAAAGCGATCAGACCTGTGGACGCATCCTTTGCGACCGGCTGGCAGGCAGCGCCTGGATCTTTTGGGCGGAAACGCCATGATCGGGCCATCAGCACGTACCAAAACAGGCTGATGAT
Organism: Chloroflexota bacterium; assembly: GCA_003486225.1. The sequence goes on along the minus strand of DNGN01000256.1, from coordinate 2,663 downwards.
TGCAGTCCATCAGCCTGTGGTTGGTTGCAACGATGAGCAATTATGCAGCCGATACAGCCTCAGCGGCTCTGGCGTCTGCGATACCCTTCTTGGTATCCACACGGGTCAGCAGCAGGCCGCCGCCCACAAAGAAAATCACCAGTGAAACGATACCAAAGCGGCTGGAACCAGTGATGGTGCCAACTGCGGCAAATACTGCCGGACCAACAATACCGGCAAACTTATCGCTCATGCTGAAAAAGCCGAAGAACTCCCCACTGCGCACCTTGGGCACCATCATGCCAAACATCGAGCGGCTGAGGGCCTGGGTACCGCCTTGCACCAGACCAACCAGAAAAGCCAGGATCCAGAAATGGGTTGCGGTGGCCATAAAATAGCCCCCGATCGCGATCAGCGTGTATAAGCCCAAGCCGATCAGCACGGAGGTCTTGGCCCCAATCTTTCTGGCCAGGCTGCCGAAGGCAAATGAAAACGGGATACCCACAAACTGCACCAGGGCTAAAGCCCCAACCATCTCGGTGGTACCAATCCCGATCTCATCGCCGTAGGCAGTCGCCATTTTGATGATCGTGCCGATACCGTCGTTATACAGCCAGAAAGCCAGCAGCAGTTTGAAGGCTTCGGGATATTTTTGAATGTTGCGGAAGGTATTGCCCATCTCTTTAAAACCTTCACGCAGCGCAGCCCCAAACCCCACTTTTTCCAGATAGGCAGTCTCNNGCATAACCCCTGGTGGAGACCTGGTCCATATCCTCTTCTTTGGCCACATGTGGAAGCAGGGCATTGTAAAAAATATTGGCCCCGGCAAATCCGATATTACCCAGGATATAAATCATTCCGGCCAGTTTATACATATCACCATGCGGGATGAACAGTAAAATCGAAGCCACCGAACCCAGCACGGCAAAGATGGTCAGGAAACGTTTCTTACCCGCCATGCGGTCGGCCATGAAGCCCATACCAGGAGCCAAAATGGCAATCAGTATCAGAGCAATGGTCGCCACCAAACCCCAGGCTGAAGTTGCATTTACTTCACTAAGCCCGGCACTGGTTGCCAGCGCACGAAAATATATGGGCATGAAACCCGCCATCACCGTGGTGGCAAAAGCAGAGTTAGCCCAGTCGTACATCGACCAGGCGTTGATTACTTTTTTGTAGTTTTTCTCCTGCATTACTCCTCCAGAGGGGTATTTGGCAAAATAATGGGATAATTGTACCGCTATTGATAACCCAGCATAGGCTTTTTAGATACATAATAGTACTAAAGCCGCAATCTTTTTGACCTGAATTCTGACTATAATTAAAATGACGCAGTCTGCAAACTTGATAGACAAGGAATTTTACCTATACAACAGCAAGGATGTCATCATGAAGAAAACCGAACGACTTAGGCTTACATTGATCATGATCGTACTGGCACTGCTTACTGTAGTGTGTGCAAGCGGAGGGGACAGCAGCAGTGAAAAAGACCCGATCACGGCTATCATTTCAGAATTGAGCGGAAAAGTCCAGGTTCTCAAACCTGCCGTCGGTGAGTTTACACAGGCAGAACTGGCCACCTTTTTAGAAGTCAACGACCAGGTGCTCACCGGGGATGATGGCCGGGTCAAGATCGATCTCTCTGACGGCACTATCATCCGGCTCAGCCCGTTGTCTAATTTTGTGCTTCGGCAGATCGAGACTACCGACCAGGGCACCCTCACCCGGTTACAATTGAACATCGGTCGACTTTGGATCATCCTGAACGGGGGCGAGCTGTATGTAGATACGCCTTCTGGTGTCGCCTCAGTGCGGGGTTCATATCTGCACGTGTGGGTAGATCCGATCAAAGAATTTACCAACATCACCTGCCTGGAAGGCATCTGCAGCCTTGAAAACAACGGGCGTACTGTCAGCCTCGTCGCCGGTGAAACTGCGGACGTCGAGGGATTAGGTGCAGATCCAAATGCCGGGCATATGAGTCATACGGATGTGGCGGAATGGCTGAATGCGCACCCGAATTCAACCCAGGTGGTCGTGCCACTGACCGAAACCGTTGCCGCCCGCCAGGGGGCTCCACTGCCAGAAGCGTTGGACAACACCCCCACCCCAACGGCCACGACAGGCCCCAGCGCCACGCCCTCGATGACCTCAACACCCACCTATACCCTGATGGCGGTTGACTGTGGCCCACCACTGGGATGGGTACTGCACACCGTGCGCACAGGTGAAACCCTCGAATCGCTCAGCGCTTTATACCGGGTCAGCGTGGCTGATCTGCAAGATGCCAACTGCCGCGGCACGATGACCTTTATCGTCCCGGGTGAAAAACTCTACGTGCCGAACGTAGCCACCTCTACACCCACATTCACACCAACCCCAACAATAACCAAGACTCCTACCCCTCTGGCAAGCAGCACAACCACCGGGGGCAGTGGAAGCGGAGCGACTGCCACGGCTACCAACTCACCAACCACCCTGAGCGGTCCGGTTGGACCGGATAGAGAAATTATCTCGGATGCCAGCCTGTGCCCGAATGCATACAAGATCAAGGCCGTGGATGCTGACGGGATCGCAGAGGTCAAGCTGATCTACACCTTCGACAACAGCCTGCCGATGCGCGACTCCGCCGTCAGCGCAGGCAGATATATCCTTCTGCCCCTGATCTCCAGTGATGTATATGG
>DNGN01000011.1 GCA_003486225.1 Chloroflexota bacterium | reverse complement strand
GGATTTTTCGCCGGTTTGCAATTGGTACAGCCTGGCCAAAGCCAGTTGATGCCGCTCCTCTGCCACCACCAGGCGGGCCCTGGCTTCCAGCAAATCCTGAGCCCCCTGCTCAGACAGGATGGCCTCATATTCTGCCTGAGCGCTATCCAGTTCAGCCTCGGCCGAATCAAAAAGACTCTGCAAATAATCACTTATCGCCTCTTCACCCTTCCGCTCAACCTCACGGTCTATTAGATCCTGGGCCAGTTGGAAGGAAAATTGGGCCGAGGCAAGCCTTTCCTCAACCCGGCGGATATCCGCATTGGTGACCTCATCCAATGCGTCCTCCAGGTTGGCCTTTTCAATCTCCAACTCCTGCGCCGAAAGGGCTACCGCCTGCTCCGCAATGCGAATATTTTCATCGTCGCTGAAATACCAAGATGGAAGCTCGAATTCATCGGGCGGGTTGCCATCCCAGGAATTCATGCGGGCGGGCAATTCCTCCAGGCGAACAGCCTGCAACACCTGTTCAAACTGCAGCCGGGTGATCTCCAGTCCCAATTGGGCGGCTTCAATCCCAGCTTGAGCAGAGGATACATTGGACTCCATTACGGTCAGATTAACCTTAGCCGCTTCCCAAGCCGCCTCTGCCTGGTCGTATTGGGCATCCAGCAGCTCATTTTCCAGGACCAGTAATACCTGGCCAGCTTTTACAGGATCACCCTGATTGGCCTGCACCCCCACCACGCGTCCGTTAATTTCGGATGCCACCGCAATTTCCACAGATTCAACCACCCCTGAGGCTTCGATCACGTCGGATGATTCGGGAGCCAGGGCATCACAACCCGCTAACAGCAAACCCAATGCGATGCTAACCAATGATGCAACCCATTTAAACGTCCTCATACCGTACCTCCTGAATTTGATCTTCACAAACTTTTTTCAGAATCATTTCTTTTTTTCACTGCTTCAATAAACACATCCTCGAGCGACGGCTCAACCATCGCAGACTGCTTCACAAAAATATTTTCTCTGCGCAAAAATCTATCTACTTTTTTATTTATACGCAGATCATCACTAAACACATGGACCTGCGCACCGTATAATGCCACCCGATTGATCGGCAGAACCCCGTCTGAAGAAGCCCTGGATAGCTGCTCCACCAGCATTTTTGGATCTTCAGGGACGATTTCCAAAATCTGGTTCTGAAAAGTGGATGCCTTGATCTCCGTGGGTGATCCGTAAGCAATCATTTTGCCATCCAGAATAAATGCCAAACGGTGACAATGCTCTGCTTCATCCATATAGTGGGTGGTGACAAATATGGTTACATCCTCCTGCACAAGTTGATAGAGTAAATCCCAAAAAGCCCTTCGAGAAACAGGATCAACACCGGAGGTGGGTTCATCCAGGAAGATTACCTCTGGGCGATGCAAAATGGCGACGCCTAATGCCAGTCTCTGCCGCCATCCTCCCGACAGGTCCTGAGTCTTTACATGCTCCTTCCCCAGCAGGCCTGACCTTTCCAGGGTTTCTCCGATCTTTTTTGGCATGGCAGAGGCTGGCAGCCCATATGCCGCCCCGTAAAACTGGAGGTTTTGAAGGACGGTCAGGTCGTTGTAAAGGCTGAAGCGTTGAGACATATACCCAAGGCGGTTGCGTATTTGGTGTGCGGCGTTCCCGACTTTCATGCCTAACAGCTCAATTTCTCCTTCTGTGGCATCCAGCAGCCCCAAAATCATGCGGATCGTGGTGGTCTTTCCTGAACCGTTTGGTCCCAGAAAACCGAAGATTTCTGCCTTTTCCACATTAAAAGATATCGAATCCACAGCTGTAAAGTCGCCAAACTGTTTTGTCAAACCACGAACCTGAATGATATTCTTACCTTCCATCATAGCCGCCTAATTTAACGCCCGCCGGACATACCGCAGTGAAAAGGCGATAATCACAGAACCGAGGCCAAATAACATGAGCAAATTTGGCATCAGGATATCCAAGCTGCTGCCTTTCAGCATGATCCCACGCAGGATGAAAAGCCAGTGCTGGGCTGGAACAAAATTAGCAAACCACTGCACCAGCTGCGGCATGGCCTCCACCGGGGCAGCATATCCGGTGAACATGAAATCTCCCATGCCCACCAACATGACCAGTAAAAATGCCTGGTGCTGGGTGCGGGAGATTACAGAGATCACCATACCCTTACCAAGTTCCACCAGGATATAGCCCAAAGCCAAGATTAACAATAAGACCAGCGAGCCACGGACAGGGATCCCAAAGACAAAATGGGTCATCGCCAGCATCAAGGCAAAATCCACAAACCCGATGATGATCACCGGGATCGATTTTCCAATGATGATCTCCAGGGAAGAAAACGGCATCACCAGCAGCTGTTCAAGGGTGCCTAATTCCCGTTCCCGGGAAAAGGCCAGGGCCGCAAACAATAAGACCGTAAATTCCAGCATGAGCCCCAATTCGGCCGGGACGGTATAAAAAGCCTCACTCAGGGATTCGTTGAACCAGACACGCAAACTCGGGTCAAATCCTGCCATTTGATCGGCATTTAGTCCCATACGTTCGACAATAATTTTTTCACTCAGGTTTCGAACAACCCCCTCAACCGAACGCAAGGCTGCCGTCGCCGGAATGCTCTCAGCCCCATTCAGAAATACCGGCAGTTCTGCTACGCCTTCTATTTGCCGGAGGGCTGTCTCAAAGCCATCCGGAATGATGAGCGCCATGGTAATTTCGCCATTGACCAAGGCGCGTTCGATCTCATTTCTTGTCAGGACTGAGTCTTCCAGAGCAAAGGTATTCGTATTTTCCAGTGCCTGGATGACTTTCCGGCTGGAGGCGGTGTGGTCCAGGTCCAAAACCATGAGAGGTAAATTGGTGATCGGCCGAGAGGTAGCCCACCCCACCAGCAAAAGCTCCAGGACACCGCCAAACAGCATAAATACTGGTAACCACCAGTCATTTTTTAGATGCAGGAATTCTTTTGTGGTTAATGCCCAAATCCGCCGAAACACCATCAGCCTCCGCTAAGCCAAGCGCTTCTTAAAGAACAAACCAGCCACTCCAGTAAAGACCAGCCCGAGGAAGATAAGCATTATGGCGTAGGGCCAGAGCACCTCGAAGCCTACCCCGGAGAGAAAAACCCCCCTGGTGATAATGGCATAATGCGTCCCAGGCATCCCCAGCGATTCCAGCCTCATGATCTCTGGCATCGAGACAATGGGGAAAAATATACCCGTCAAGAAAAATCCCGGGAAAAAGATCAGTAAAAATGACAAAGCCAGCGCAGCCGATTGGGTCTTCATGAAGACGCCGACAATGATTCCCATACTTAAAATGCCAAACAAGAAGACCGAGGATAGAGCAAAGAACACGAGGAAGTTCCCATTGAAAGGCACCTTAAACCAGAGCATTGCCAGAATGGGAATGAAGATCACGTTCGCCAAGCCGACCAACAGATACGGGAACATTTTGCCCAGGAGGATTTCTGTTCTCCCGATGGGCGTAGCCAGCAGTTGCTCCAGCGTCCCATGCTCCCGTTCATGAGAAATTGTGAGCGCCACCAGCATGGCTGGCAAACCCAAAACGATCGAAAGCAAGCCTGGCACCAGATCATTCCTGGGTTTCAGGCTGGGATTAAACCAGGCCCTGACCCGTAAATCGATTGGTTCAAGCGACGCCTGCGCAAGGCCCATTTGACCCAAGCGTTCTTGAAGCATTTCTCCTATGAATTCTTCAGCTCTCAACCCAATATGATCCACAGCAAAACCACCGCTTTCAGGCTCGGTGCCATCGATGATCAACTGCAATTTAACCTGCTTGAAGCCGAGCAGATCGTTGGAAAAACCCGGGCCTATAATTACAACAGCTTTTATCTCCCCACGCTGGAGTAGATGATCAACCTCAGGCATGTTCTCTGTATTAGCGTAAAGGACCAGGTCTTCGCCAGCTGTGATCCTTTGAATAAAGGTTTTCGAAAGTTGGGACTTGTCCTGGTCGAGCACAGCAATCGGGATATTTTTAAGATCGACCGTGAGAGCGTACGCCATCAGCAACATCAGAAGGGTTGGCGAAAGCAACACCAGGAAGAGTGTATAGGGATCACGGACTATATGGCTGACCTCTTTCCGGGTGATTGCCCAAAAATGGCGAAACGACATTATGGCTCCATACCTTTCGTGAGGGAGATAAAGGCTTCTTCCATTCTTGGCTGTGAGGCTCTCAACTCCCGGTATACCCTTTTCTCCCGGCCTAATACGCGTTTGATGCTCTTCATTTGGCGTTCAGCATTGCGAACCAGAATATGATACGCATCTCCGTATGTTTGAACCTCCAGGACTCCTGGAATGGAGGTCAAAATCTCCTTTAACCCCAGCCTGTTTTCAGGCACCAAAACAATCATTTCAGCCTGGAGAGAATTCCGGATATCCTTGGGCGGTGCATTGCGAATGAGTTTCCCCTCGTACATCAACCCAACGCGCGAGCAGCGGTCTGCTTCATCCATATAAGGCGTGGAGACGATAATGGTGGTCCCTGAGAGGTGCAAGCTGCTTAAAATATTCCAGAATTCCCTGCGGGAAATTGGGTCCACTCCGGTGGTAGGTTCGTCCAGGAGCAGGATTTCAGGCTCATGGATCAGGCAGCATGCCAGGGCTAATTTTTTTTGCATACCACCGGAGAGCTTGTCGGCCCGCCTGGTTCTAAAATCGGTCAGATTGGCAAATTCCAGCAGTCTGGCCATCCTCTGCGGAATTTCGCCCCGCGGCACATCGTAGAGATCTGCGAAGAATTGTAAGTTCTCAACCACGTTTAGTTCAGCGTACATGCTGAAGCGCTGTGCCATATACCCGATTTTCTGCTTGATATTCTCAGGTTGGGTCCGCAGGTTAAATCCGGCCACAAATCCCTCTCCCCCAGATAAACTGAGCAATCCAGCCAAGATCCGCAAGGTGGTGGTTTTTCCGGCACCATCCGGCCCGACCAGGCCAAACAATTCCCCGGGCAGAATCTCGAGGGAGAGATTGGTCACGGCCGTGACCTGTTTAAAGTTCCGGCACACCTCAGCAAATTGAACTATTGGCTGATCTATCGATGACATCGGCAACCACCAGGTACCTTTGTCAATTTGATCGCCGCATGAGCCAGAGCACCAGCAGTGCACCCAGGGCAGGTTCTAGCGCTACGCCCAACAATTTCAGCGTATCGCTAAAATTCATCATAGGGATCACATACCAATCCAACAACCCGACCACCAGCGTGGTCAGAACGGCAGCAACCAGATCACCCTGCAAGCCTTTAGGACGATCACCTTTAAAAATCTTATCGGCGAACCAGCCAATCAGCAGACCTACAACCAGCATTGCAGCAACCAGTATCACAACATCCATCGTTCCTCCTCAATCCCATGTATCAAAAAACTTTCCCAATCCGGGTCATGCTTTATTGCTCGTATCCTGGATGCCATCCAAAAATATGGAGACGCTATTCGAAATAAGCTTCTGGAAATCCAGATTATCGAGATCGTATGACCACAACAAAATTGAACCTTCGATAATCGCCCCCAAGGCCATGGCGATATCCCTGGCAGCCAGATCACGAAACTCTCCAGTGTCTATGCCGCGCTGAACCAACGGCACCAACAGATCCAGGTAACGGTACATACTCTCGCGGATAAACTTTCCAACAGTTGGGTTCCGAAAGCTCATGGCCCAAAACTCATACAGGATGGGCATAAACTGCTTTTCCAAGAGCAAATCTTCGACCAGCATGTCAACCAATTTTTGCAGCAGATCTCTTGCAGACACATCCCGGATTGACCATGCTTCGATCTTTGAGAATTCCCGGTCAAAAAAATTCGCCAACAAATCAGCAATTATTTTATCTTTGCTGCTGAAATACCAATATAAAGTCCCCTTACTCAAGCCCGCAGCTTTGGCAATATCATCCATACGAGCTTTATGCAAACCATCCTGCGAAAACACCTGCAGCGCGGCTTGCATGATTTGTTGTTTGCGTTCTTGACTCACATCAGGCTTAGGAGACATAATGCCACACCCAATAATTGACTGACCAGTCAGTTTATATAAGTGTACAGGTTTAATGGGTCAAGGTCAATTAGCAGCTGGAAATTGGTTAGGCCCACCCAGAAAATTTAACCACCAGGCTCGTGAGATATTAATAAATATTTTATTTAGAAAAATATCTTATTTGATATAATATATTCGCTAATACGAATAAGTTTATATACAAGGAGGTATCAAGATGCCGCTTTATGGTTTTATATGTGACGAATGCAGCAGTGATTTTGAAGAGCTGGTGATGAGCTCTAACAAAGCAGATGATGTTTCCTGCCCCAGCTGCGGCAGCCGAAGAGTCCAGCGACAGCTCTCCCTGGTAGCCGGTTTGAGTGCATCTTCCGGNNGAACAACAGGCGGAGGTTGAGGGATCCGCTACAGTTAACCAGCCGTGTGCTGGTTTCAAGCGAACAAACCTGGTATAAAATATAGTGTAGATTATTCAGAATGACCCCTGCCAATGGTTTGAGCAAATTCACACCATGACGAGCCCCTGCTGATTTCGTTCAGGGCTGTGCAAGGATCAGATTGCGAGGAAGATTATGGAAAACGAAATTTCATTCAGCGTTTCACTACCTGATAGTTACGAAAAAGCATTGGAAAAAGTCACTGCCGCCTTAAAAAATGAGGGGTTTGGAGTTCTGACAGAAATCGATGTCAAGGCGACCCTGAAGAAAAAAATTGATGTGGATTTTCGCCGCTACAGTATTTTAGGCGCATGCAACCCACCCTTAGCCCACAAAGCGCTGCAGAGCGACCCGCTGGTTGGGCTCCTGCTGCCGTGTAATGTAACCGTGGAAGAAACAGAAAACGGATCGATCGTAAATCTCGTCAATCCCAAATCCATGCTCCTGGCAAATCCCCTGCTGGCAGAAAACGAAGTGCTCAACGAAGTTGCCCTGGATGCTTTCGCACGTTTGGAACGAGTCGCCAAGGACCTAGCAGGCAACGCCTAGGGACAGACCGCCATGCCCGAGCCCACCCGCCCCATTGGTCAAGCAACCCGCGGCAAAACAGCCCGCAACCGGTTGCGGCGGGTGGATATTTTTTTAATCCGGTACGATCCCAATTTACTCCGGCGCATAGATGGGAAATTTCAATCCGCCTATTACGTGGACCTTGGTTTTGGCCAAGAACCGATTACCACCGTGGAAAGTGCGCAGCATTTCCGGAAACTAAACCCAAAATTGGCCGTACTTGGGGTGGAAATCGACCCTGAACGCGTTGCCGCCGCCAAACCCTATGAGGGTGAAAATCTTGCCTTCCGTTTGGGTGGCTTTAATATTCCGTTAAAAGAGCATGAGACCACCCGCCTGGTTCGGGCCTTCAACGTGCTGCGGCAATATCCTGAGTCAGAGGTCATCAGGGCTTACCAATCGATGCTGACTACCTTGCTGCCCGAAGGGCTGATCATCGAAGGCACCTCAGACCCGTATGGTCGAATCTGGGCGGCTAACCTAATTCGCAAAAACAGTGAAAGCGAAGCAGAGTATGAAGGACTGGCCTTCAGCACAAATTTTCGCTGGGGGTTCGATCCCGGGCTATTTCAATCTGTGCTGCCCAAAAATCTGATCCACCACATGACAGAGGGAGAAGTCATCCAGCAATTCTTTTCAGATTGGAAAGATGCCTGCAACGAGACCATCGGTTATAAGCAATACGGTTTGCGCCATTGGTTCCAGGAATCCGCCTCGGCACTTGGCCAAAAAGGTTACTCAATTGACACCAGAAAGAAATTTCTCCGATCCGGGTACCTGGTCTGGAAAGTTCCCAACCTTTCCATGAATCTGCCGAAAAAATAGTTCGGGGAATGACCTAAACTCAAACAAAAACCCCGAGGTGATTTTTCTCAGGGTTCTTCTTTGATTGGCTCCGCCGGAGTGCAGATGCCCAAAGATATGGATCGGCTGGAAATATCCTAATTACTTCAGCCAGCGCTCTCGGAATTCATTCAATTCTTTGGCAAAGGGGCTTCTCTCCCAGATGAGCCATTTATATTTTCCCCTTGGCCTGTCCATTTCCAAAACCTTCTGATAATTTGCCAGCAATTCATCTAAGGTAATTTCCCAGGTTCGCCCTTCGGCCAGTTCACGGCCACGCCTACCGTATACTTTCGACAAATCCGGATCTTTGATCATTTCCCGGGCCGCCTCGAGGATACTTGCAGGCTGGTATGGGTCGTATTGCCTCCCGTTAAACTGGTCAATCACCAAATCAGTCACCCCACCGCTGTTAGGCGCCAGCACTGGCAGCCCAGAAGCCATGGCCTCGACAACCACATTGCCGAAGGTCTCTTTGTCACCGGTGAAGGTAAAAATATCCCCTGAGGCATACGCCTCGGCCAGCTTTTCACCTTTCAGATACCCCGTAAAGATAGTGTCTGTGTCAGCAAATTTCCTCTCCAGCTCAGACCGGCTGGGGCCATCTCCAATAATCGCCAAGCGCACCTCAGGAAACTGCTTCAGAATCGGATGGATCCGCTCGATACTTTTCTCCGGAGAAACACGGCCGACATACANNCGTTCGAAATTGTGATCGTACAGCTGTTTGCGCGTGAACTCGGAGGGACAGACATTCAGATCGACGCGATTATGAATCCAGCGAGCATAGCGATAAATCGAATTGGACAGGAATCCCAATTTCCAATACTCTGCAAAACCCGGGACATCCGTGTGGTATGAAGCGATCACCGGGACCTGGAATAATTTTGCGGCCCTTAAACCAGCCAGCCCCAGGCTGACAGGGTTCACCAGATGCACAAGGTCAGGTTTAAATTCCCTAAACTTGTCTTCCACCACAGCCCATGGGGGTGATATGTTCATCTCTGGGTAAAATGGCATATGCAGCGAACGGAAAGAGATCACTTTTGCCCCTGCGTACGATTTTGGGGAGCCGCCCGGACCAAAAACCAAGGCGGAATGCCCACGTTTTTCCAAATGCTCCAGCAAGCGGCAAACCTTAACGACAATACCGTCCACTTTGGGCAAAAATGTTTCGGTAAAAACTGCAATGCGCATTATTTTATAAATCCGGTTTTACAAATGTAGTCAGCAAGAACCAGGTCAACAGGATAAAAAATGATCCTGTCATTATTCCAGCTACGGTTTGCCAAAAACTATGGCTCTGTGTCCGGATCCTAGCCCAGGCCACCAAAGGCACAATCATCAAAACCGGGTACATCGACCAGCCCAAAGCCGCCACCATGAAGACCGATAACCCGGAAACCGCAGTCGTATGACCGCTGATCTTCCAGTACCGGTTGATGAGGTACAGCAATGCGGACTGCATAATTCCCATCACTCCGAAAGCCAGCATCAAGAAGGGCGCATCTAACCAAAGCATAACAATCACCCCAACCATGTTACTGGCAATGATCACCAGATACACGCCATTGCGGCTTTCACGCTCCGGGATATGGAAGTTATCAATCCTGCCAACTTTGAGCAGCCAGTAAACATACAAGGTTGGAACGACCACCACCAGGAGCACAAACAGAATCGCCAGACGCCAGGCATCGGGAGTGCCCAAAAATGAAGCCATCAGGAAGATCCCAAATATTGAAATTACAGGTGGATTAAGAACATTGGAAACCCAATGTGCCACTCTAAAGCTCCACCCTTGTTTTTGGGGTTCCATATTTATAGAAGAATATGTCATCTTTCTGCCTTTTCACAAACTATTCGAACTATGATTCTATCATGTGTCATTGATTTTGGTTCAAGAAAATTNNAATGGACTTCCTGGCACCTCCATCCGCACGATTCTTACATCATCTCCTACCATCCTGACAACAACGTCTGAATTCACTATTACCAATGCGATTCCCTGGAAATATCCTGAGTGGTTAAAATTCAACCAACGTCTAGCTGAAGAATGGGGGATCGAGATGAAATTAAAAGAAAAGGTGAAAAAAATTTAGGAACGTCCAATTATAAATTCAATCATAATGCCCG
>DNGN01000050.1:601-4726 GCA_003486225.1 Chloroflexota bacterium | reverse complement strand
CAGCCTCCAGTTGGTGGGCTTGCAATTGAATGCCCAGCAGAGCGTTTAGTTCCTCCTGCAGGTGTGCGAATCCGTCCATAATGGTGGATTATACCGCTTGCACAGCGATTTAACTATGAATACAATTAGGTGGAACATTCCTCACAATCTTTTGTGCGCATGGTGAATGGTTCCCAAGGAGTCTGTTTAATGGTGAAAAAACTATTGCTGATATCCGTAGTTGCGGTTCTTCTGCTACTGCCGGCCGCTGAAGAAGCAGTCGTTGCCTCTTCATTGGAGCTGCCCAATTATGCCTTCGTCGAAGGGCTGGTTGGACATGGGCAGACCTACCCGCTGAGCTGTGAATCGCGTTCAGCAGCAGACCTGGCGGGGTATTGGGGAATCTCGGTTGATGAAGTGGAGTTTTTTGAAAACCTTCCCGTTTCGGATAATCCTGAAAAAGGGTTTGTGGGAAGTGTGTTCGGTACATGGGGACAAACGCCACCCAACCCGTATGGGGTGCATGCCAAACCCGTTGCAAAGCTGCTGCGCCAGTATGGCCTGGAAGCAACTGCCCAGCGCGGCATGAGCGTGCAGGAAATTAAAACCGAGATTGCAAATGCCCGACCGGTGATTGTCTGGATGATTGGCCGGGTCTGGCAGGGTACGCCGATCGAATATACAGCACAGGATGGCAGCACGGTGACTGTGGCTGCCTACGAGCATACCATGATCGCCTACGGCTACGACCTGTCCGGCATCTACCTGATGGACGCGGGCAGCGGTGCCCGGCAGGCTTTTTCTTACAAGGCCTTCAAAGCCTCCTGGGGGGTCCTGGGCAATATGGCAGTCACGGCGATTGGCCCCAAGCCGGTGGAAACTGGCAGTACCGGGTCAAACAAGGGACAGCAGACTTACGTTGTCCAGCCCGGTGATTACCTGACCATGCTGGCAAAACGCTGGGGGATCAGCTGGCAGGACCTGGCAGCACTCAATAACATCACCTATCCGTATGTCATCCACCCTGGACAGGTGCTGCTGACCGGGCTGACTTCCGACGAACCCGCCGCAACGCCAGAACCGACAGACGTAGCCGAAGCCACGGAAGAACCCGTCTCAACCCCTGAACCCACGGATAGCCCTTCGGACTCCCCTACGCCAGCGCCTACCCAAACGCCTAAACCAACCAAAACCCCCAAGCCCACCAAAGAGCCTGCTCCGGCAGAACCTTTGCTGTACACCGTGCAGTCCGGTGAACACCTGATGAAGATCGCGCGCAATCTGGGGCTGGATTGGACGGAGATCGCTTCCTTGAATGATCTGTCCTGGCCTTACTTGCTATATCCCGGGCAGCAGTTAAAGCTGCCTGGCGGTGGCGGAGATATGCCTCCTGACGCAGCTACCCCTGAACCACCGGATACGCAGGATACAGGGGGCGGCAATACGGTAGAGGAAACCTATACTGTCCAAGCTGGTGAACACCTGATGCAAATTGCCCGGAAGCTGGAACTCAGCTGGACGGAGATCGCTCAGACCAATCAACTGACACCACCCTATATCCTTTATCCCGGCCAGGTCTTGGTGCTGCCCGGAACGCAAGCAGGGCCACCACCTCCGCCGGCAGAGGACGTGGATGAGGGCTCGGGTTCGCCAGCCAGTGGGGAGAGCTATACGGTGCAGAAGGGAGATTATCTGTATGCCCTGGCCCAGAAGTTTGGCATAAACTGGCAGGTATTGGCGGCATATAACCAGATCGGTTATCCATACCAGATCTACCCCGGCCAGGTATTGAGGATCCCGTAAGGGTTTTCAGGGATCTACCCCCGGATCAATTAGCACAGAAAATATGGGCGCAGCACACTGCGCTCATGTTTTGTTAATGAGCAGATCCAAAATATTAGGAGGTTACCGATTCGGTCTGAAGGGTTCCGTTCTCAATGCGCCAGCGCTGCCAGTCTGCGATGTTTCCCGGATCAAAAAGCTGGATATCGGTGGTGGTAAGCAGGGACTGCTTGCTTTGTGAAACGCGAGAGAGCAAATCGGCGCGGCGGTCTTCATCCAGTTCGGCCAGCACTTCATCCAGCAGCAGCACCGGCCAATAGCCGGTTTTTTGCTTCATCCATTCGATCTCTGAGAGCTTCATGGTCATCAGGGCGGTGCGAACCTGGCCGCGTGAGCCAAAGGTTCCCAGATCGATACCGTTGCTGAGGAAGCGCATCTCATCGCGGTGCGGGCCGATGGTGGTCACCCCGCGGGCAATCTCACTGCGCCGCTGGGCTTTGAGTTCAGCCAGGAAACCCGCTTCAATCTTCTCCAGGCTGAGATGTGTGCGGTCGGGTGGGGTGTAGATCAGGGCTGGCTGTTGGTGTTGGACCGGCAGAGGATCATAAGCCGGTTGGTAATCCAGGCGCAGCACTTCGCTGCCAGCGGTGATCTCGTGGTGGATGCGCCCGGCAATCAGGTCGAGTTCATGCAGGGTTTTTATGCGTTCGTGGATGATCTGCGCCCCGCGCTTTGCCAGGCGTTCATCCCAGAAGGTGAGCTGTTCAGGGTCTCCACCTTGCTCAGACAGCTGTTTGAGCAGTGCGTTACGCTGGGTGACGACCTTGCCATATTCATTGAGCGCTCCGGCGGCTTGAGGGACAACCTGGCTGATTGCCAGGTCGAGGTAGCGGCGGCGTTCATCGGGAGCACCTTCAATCACCTGCATCATCTGAGGTAAGAATAAGACAGCATTGAAAAGGCCGATCACATCCCGTGATCGTTTCTTCACACCATCGAAAAGAACTTCTTTTCGCGTGCGTGGCCCACCGTTGCGGGTGTGTTCTTGGATCACCCTAACTTCAATCCGGTGGCTGTGACCACCTTTCTTGAACTCTCCAACGATGCGGGCAACAGCCAGGTTATCTTTGGCAGCCACCAGGTTGATCATCTGTTTATCGCTGCTGGCGTGGAAAGTGGTCAGGGTGGCCAGAAAATAGATGGCTTCCAGGATGCTGGTTTTGCCCTGCGCGTTGTTCCCCAAAATTAAAACCGTCCCTTCAGGGATCGAGATATCCATGCGGGCGATATTACGAAAATTCGTGAGAGACAGGCGGGTGAGATGCATATCGGGTGTACTAACCGAGGGGAGGGAGTTCGTGTGGTTCGNNTGGAAGATGCGCGCCAGCCAGCCAGAGGCTTTTAACTTGGTCACCTGACCATGACGAGTTTGCCCTTTGATGGTCACAGATTCAGCACGCTCAACTTCTCCAATATAATCCGGGATCGAGAGACATCCTTCCGTTCCGACCACGGTCTCTTTGGACATTTTACTGATCTGGGGGTTGACCAGGGTGTAGAGTTGGAGAGGTGCTTCTTCGTCTTCCTCGTCCCCAAATTCGACCACGATCACGCGCAACAACTGATTTACCTGGGGGCCTGCCAGGCCAACGCCTGGGGCATCCCGCATGGTATCTACCATATCATCGATGAGCTGCTGTAATTCAGGGCCAAAGTCGGTGACTGGTTTGGCTTTTTGGTGTAAGACTTCATCGGGTACTTTTGTAATTTCTAAGACGGCCATAGGGTTATTTTATCTTAAATCATTCTTGCGTTGGAAAAATGGATTATTTGGGGGCACTATGGAGCGAGCTCCTGCTCGATGCATGGTGCTGGAAGTACAGATGCGCAGAAGGTTGGATCTCTTACCTGACCAAACCCATGCTTATTGGGCGGTAAACCTGTTAATATTCTTCATCATCCAGCTCATCAGCCATGTATTTCCTTCGGTCCTCCAACTCTTCTTCCTGCCAGACATCGTGGTAAGCGCGCAGCCATTTAGAGATATGTTCGCGGTCTTGCTCATATTCATTTGCCTCGCGCTGCAATTTGATCTGCTCCTGGCGGTAATAAATATCCTGCTGAACCTGGGCGGGATTATGCACATCATAAAACTTTAGCGTTTCGTCTGCCACCACCACGCGCACATCGCCAAAATTGAGCAGCAGTCTGAGAATGCCGATCCGTTCATGGGACAGGCTGATGATATTTTTGATCGGTGCGCTCCGGCTGATCTCTTCTCCGAAGGGTTTCTTTTCACTGTCGATGACCATATCATCCTGGTTGATCTTATAGATGTCGTTTTTCCAGTCAAGATAGTGGTAA
>DNGN01000050.1:0-530 GCA_003486225.1 Chloroflexota bacterium | reverse complement strand
GCGGGTTTTTCGACGTAAAAAACATCATCCTCTACCGGAACTGCTTCAATCCCGAGGCTTTGCCGAATAGCCAGGCGGAGCTGCTTCTCGGCAACTACCTGGGTTTTCTTGCGCACGGTCATCAGCAGCTCTTCAATATTCCCCTTCATCAGCTTAGGGTCATCGACATTGGTCAGTTTGAGACTTCCTGTGCCGGTAAAGGTGCGTACCAATACATGACCATACCCCAGGATCCGGCCGATTTGGCTGGTTTGGACGTCGACGGACTGAACAGCAGCCAGTGGGGCTTCCATCCTGGCCGCTGCCTGCAACACCATTTGCTCAATCCAAACCACCCGTTGATTGGTCAGGATGAAGTAATCGTTCCTCCAGTCGAGGATTTCCCAGGCTGACCATAAAATAGAAAAGAGCAATAGCATAAACCCAAGGATGGTCGGCAGGGTCTCGAGTGAAGTCAGGGTGGAGACGAAGAAGAAAATACCGGAAACCAGCAAAGTCCCCAGCGGCTTCAGCAAATCAATCCAGAGCGT
>DNGN01000263.1 GCA_003486225.1 Chloroflexota bacterium | reverse complement strand
ACTTTTTTCACCATCTGGAGCGGCCAGGCGCTCTCCATTCTGGGAAGCCAACTGGTGCAGTTCGCTCTGATCTGGCACCTGACCGTCCAAACTGGCTCGGCAACGGTGCTGGCAACGGCATCCTTAGTAGGAATGCTGCCCAACGTCGTCCTCGGACCATTCATCGGAACGCTGGTCGACCGCTGGAATCGCCGCCGGATCATGCTGATNNCTACATGCTCAGTTGGCCAGGTTTGATGATCATTGGGCTGATGACAGTGGGCATTAATTTCACGATCATTCCTGCCTTTTCATTGCTCCCACTCATGGTCAAGGACTATTTTGCCGGAAGCGCTCTCCACCTGGGTTGGATTGAATCCGCGATGGGGGCTGGTATGATCATCGGCGGTGGGCTGCTCGGAATCTGGGGCGGCTTTTCACACAAGATACTCACATCGCTGGTTGGGTTGATGGGGATGGGAGCCGGTATTATGATCCTGGCATTGGCCCCTTCTTCAGCGATTTCCCTGGCGGTTGGCGGGGCGCTGCTGGTCGGTTTTATGACCCCAATGACGATGGGACCGTTCTTCGCCGTCATCCAATCAACAGTTGAGCCCGACATGCAGGCCCGCGTTTTCTCACTTTTGAGCAGCGTTGGCACGGGGATAGTGCCGCTCGGACTGATGATCGCTGGTCCCGTCGCTGATCAGGTCGGAATCCAGGCCTGGTTCCTGCTTGGAGGCGTTCTGTGCATCTTCATGGCAGTGACCGGTTTATTCATCCCTGCTGTAATGAACATGGAAAAGAAAGGAAATCCCTTATCTGAAGCCGTTGTCACGAGCGTCAAGCGTGCCATATAACCAATACACCATATTAAAGGTTAGATACTATGAAATCTGCAGATCGATCCCTTCACTATGAAATCTGTCTCGAGGGAAAACTTGATGAACGCTGGCGGCGTTGGTTCGAGGGGCTGGAAGTTGAAACCAGTGCTGACAACCAAACAATTATCAGCGGACAGTTCGACCAGTCTGCGCTGCATGGCTTATTCAACCGTATCCNNTGATTTGGGCATCACCTTAATTTCCGTGCAGCGCTATTGAGGTAGGAAAGAATCTTCAATTTGAAGGTTTACACAGATGATCGGAACCGAATTCGAATCTGGAGGATCTGTACACTTGCTCTTAATACAGCACAATAGGTGTTCAATGTAAAACCAAAACTTTTACTACTCACAAGGGTTTATCAATTTATANNGACTATGTGTGGCTGTATGTGTTGGTCGCGATTGGCTTCAGTGCGGTGTGCTGGATCACTGGATGGCTGATGGCGCGTGAAGGTGGTTACCTGATGCCAATACCGGCCAACTTCTTTGACCTGCAAGCAAGCGGGTATCAGGATGCCGAACACCGCATGATTGCAATGATCTTCTATGCGGCACCCTTCGGACCTCTGGTAGGAGCGTTGGTGGCAGCTGCAGTAGAGGGTGGCAAGAATGGTTTGGCAGAATTATGGCGAAAACTAAGCACCTGGCGGGTGGCTGGCCGCATCGTGCTGGCGGTGGTGTTGATTAATCTGGTGGTGACGCTGGTGCCTGCTATATTGGCGTTGGTAAGCGGCATTGCTACAGCGGATGCGCTCTTTATAGCCGTGCCATTTACGGGCTACCTGCTGCTATTTGGCTTCCAGTTGTTAACAAGCGGGTTAGGGGAAGAAGTTGGTTGGCGCGGCTATATGCTGCCGCGGCTTCTGGCTCGCAATAACAATGAGAAAACCTTGTGGATCAGCGGCTTGATTTGGGCCGTGTGGCACTACCCATTTGTAATCTTATTGTTCTTGGAAAATATGGCCGCACTGCCGGTTGGGCAGCAGGTGATGATGGTACTCTTTTCGCTGGCAGGGTTCACAATGACGATCATCGGGGAGGGTTTTATTTATGCCTGGTTAATAAATAATGGTGGCAGTGTATTTTGGGCGGTGGTCTACCACGCCTTATCGAACACATTGGCGATCATCTTCGGTGGCCAAGCGCTGGCTGCTGGCCCGGTGACGATCTTGACGGCGATCATGCCGTGGATCGTGGTCTGGGTTATGCAAAAGCGTTTAGGAAAAGAGAGCTTTTTACAAGCTGCCTAAATTGGCTAGGTAATCGCCAGAGTAATACTATAGGAAGAAAGCGGTTTTTCAGCCAACATAGTTCAGCAAGCTGGTAAAAATTTTGGTTGAAATTTCAAATCTGCCTATTCTATCTACCCAGTGGTTAAGAATATATAAAGCCATATGAAGGCTGATTGTTCCCCCCGCTACCAGAAGCTTTTTTTCTTACCTGCTTGATATAATAATGATTATTCAGCCAATATTTAGTAATCTAAACAGCAGATTGGATTAGAAAGATGCCTAAAATTCCTAAGAGTCTCAATCAGGGCAGTCTAATGCTCTCGATCACTACATACCTTATGATCGCTGCGGTATTTGTACGAACATACCTCTATTATCCCGATGTCCGCATTCCTGCTTTCAGTTTGCTTTTTCTCCTGGTGATTTTGCTCATACTTGAACCTGTGATTTCTCCGCGCTCAAAAACTGTTTGGGCTGGTTACCTCTTATTACAAATCGGCATCATGGTAACTCTTTTCTTGATTGAGTCAGATGGCGATACTTTCTCACTTTTATTGCTGCCTGCGTGTATGTTTGTAANNTATATTTTGGTTGCATCTTTCAGCTATGTTATCAAGCAAAATCAGATTGCACAGGATAAGCTGATGGCTGCAAATCAACAGCTTCGCCGCTATGCAGAACAGGTGGAAGATTTGACCGCTGTAAACGAACGCAACCACTTGGCCCGCGAACTCCATGATTCTGTCACCCAAACCATTTTCAGCATGACCCTCATCACACGGTCTACTCGCATTTTACAAGAACGTGACCCAGACCAGGTGCCTGGAAAGCTATCCGAATTACAAGACCTGGCTCAAGATGCTTTGAAAGAGATGCGGGCATTGGTGACCCAATTACGCCCACTTTCCATTTCAGAAGATGGGCTTTT
>DNGN01000157.1 GCA_003486225.1 Chloroflexota bacterium | reverse complement strand
GCATACGGCAAGATGATCCATTCCGGGCTGCTCTCCAACACCCCGGGAGACCAAGCTGTGAGGCGCACCATCGCGCATCTGGAAGAGAAGCAGGTCGGCGAAGGGGCGGTCAACTACCGCCTGCGAGACTGGCTGATCTCCCGCCAGCGCTACTGGGGCGCACCGATCCCCATGGTGCACTGCCAGCAGTGCGGTATCCACCCGGTGCCGGAAGACCAGCTGCCGGTCCTGCTGCCGGATGATGTGGAATGGCTGCCCACCGGTGAGAGCCCGCTTAAACTGCACCCGACCTGGAAGCAGACCACCTGCCCGGAGTGCGGCGGGGCGGCTGAACGCGATACCGACACCATGGACACTTTCATGTGCTCCTCCTGGTACCACCTGCGCTACCTGAGCCCGGACTACGACCAGGGGCCATTCGACCCGGCCGAGTATGATTACTGGATGCCGGTGGATACCTATACGGGCGGCATTGAACATGCCACCATGCACCTGATCTACACNNTGGGACCTGGGCGGACCGTGGGACAGCCAGGGCATCGAAGGTTCCTCCCGCTGGCTGCGCCGGGTGTGGACGGCTTTCACCGAACAGCTTGAATCGGCTGGCCAACCCAGCCAGGAGGTCAGCAAGGGCCTGCGGCGCAAACTGCACCAGACCCTGCAGGCCGTTACCGAGGACTTCGAGAGCTTCGAGTTCAATACGATCATTGCCGCCCTGATGGAGCTGATGAACGAGATGTACAAGGCCCGCGAGCAGGGCGCTTTCGGGTCCCCGGCCTGGCAGGAAGCCGAAGATGTCTACCTGCGCATGCTGGCCCCGATTGCCCCGCATCTGGCTGAAGAGCTGTGGGCGCGGCTGGGCAACCCCTATTCGGTGCACCAGCAGCCCTGGCCGGAGGTGGATGCCGAGGCCGCCAAAGAGGACGAGATCTCGCTGATCGTGCAGGTTAACGGCAAGCTGCGCGACAAGATCACCGTGCCGGTCGGCATCAGCGACGAGGAAGCCCAAAAGATCGCCCTGGCTTCGGAGACTGTGCAGCGCTTTATGGAGGGCAAGACCCCCCGCAAGGTGATCGTGGTGCAGGGCAAGCTGGTCAATATCGTGGTGTAGGGGGAGCTAAAACCTCAGGAGATGGCAAAGGCCGGGCGATCGCCCGGCCTTTTTTTGTCCGGTTATTTATTGACCGATTTCAAATGGCGCTGCGGTGGTATCGAAGTCGGCATCCGGCAAGCGGGCGGAGAAAAGCATCTCTGGTTCCAGTTCCAAGATGCCGCTAAAATCAGCCAGCCAGCTGCCATCGGCATTTGTTTTTACCTCAAGGCTGACACTGGCATTTTGACCATTGGCATCTACAACCAGCATGCGCCCTGGAGGCCCAATGCCGTAAATCTGGTCCAGTTCAATATCCACAGCTTGCACCTTGAGGGACTCCAGCTCCAGGATCTTGGACAGACCAGCGAAATGGTCGATGACTGAAACAACATTACCCGGTTGGAGTTTAAACCCCTGCAATTGGACCCACTGCCAGGGTTCAATCCAAGCATATCCCTGCGGATCAGTCGTGACAGTTTTACTCAATCCCTGCGGTTCAATTGACAGCGTGATCTCGGTGTTGTAGCTGAAATCCGAGAGCTCGATGAAGGCATACTCCGGGCTGGCATTGATGGTAGGTAACCGCAGTTGGATTTGGGTGGTGTCCGCATCTTCATCTGCCTGGGTGGCATCCCCGCCAAAACCGGGA
Organism: Chloroflexota bacterium; assembly: GCA_003486225.1. Next base: position 1,774 of record DNGN01000157.1, on the reverse strand, counting down.
CCAAGCGCCCAATCCGGGCTGCTGGCCTGCCAGATGCCGTCCGCGTCTGTGGTCACCACCACGTAGGTGTCCGGTAGATTTGGATGCGGGTCGACGCGCACCTGGCTGCCGGGTTCAGCTGTGCCAGAAATCTGTTGGAGTTCGGGATCCACCCGGCTGACGAATAGCGGTTGGATAATGTGGGTCTTGCTGTGCCGCTTTCCTGAGAGCGTCAAGATATTGCCGGGTTTGACCAATTGGGCAGGATCATGATGGTGTTCGTACAGCTTGAACTCCACCCAGCTCGCGGTGCCCGGATCCCAGGGGGCTTCGATTACTGTTTCAGTGGCGGTGAAATCGGGGGTTTCTTTGGTCATTGGGTCATCAATTGTCAAGGTTAGGGTTTCGCCCACTGGCCAATGGTGACCGTGCACCTGCTGAAAATTGGGTATGACGGAGAAATAGGGCTCTGGTTGGTCATCAGGTGTACATCCTGTTCCAGTCATTGTAAGTAGGAGCAGGCTGAAGACGATAGCAAAGACCCTGCCCCACTTGTGTTTGGAAAATATCGGATTATCCTTCACCGCCCCTCCTTGATAAAACACTCATTTGGTCACACCAGGAGTCAGAATTTTCTTCTATGGTACAAAATTTTCCTGTAAGGGGGCAAGGGACATCTGTCCCGATTGACCAGATCAAGGGTCTATAAACTCAGTGGTAAAAAAATATTTGCCCCGGAAGCCAAAAATCCGGTATAGTTAAAGCACCGCATGGAAAGGAGCCGCAGAGATGGTAGATTTCGATTTAACCAACGGGGAGCATAAAACACCGAAACTGAAAATGAGCCGCAAGCAGTACAACCGTGAGATGGAAAAGCTGCAGATCGAGCTGGTGCGAATGCACGAATGGATCCGGCGCGAGAAAAAGAAAGTCGTGATCATCTTTGAGGGGCGGGACGCGGCCGGTAAAGGCGGTACCATCAAGCGCATCACCCAGCGCCTCAATCCCCGCGTGGCGCGCGTGGTGGCCCTGGGCACACCCAACGACCGGGAGCGCACCCAATGGTGGTTCCAGCGCTACGTGGCCCACCTCCCGGCCGGGGGCGAGATGGTGCTCTTCGACCGCTCCTGGTACAACCGGGCCATCGTCGAGCCGGTGATGGGCTTCTGCACCCAGGAGGAATACGAGGAATTCATGCGCACCTGCCCGGAGTTCGAGCGCATGCTGATCCGCTCCGGCATCACCCTGATCAAGTACTGGTTCTCGGNNCTCGAATCGCGCACCCGCTGGGTGGATTTTTCCAAGGCCAAAGACCGCATGTTCGCCATCACCGATACCAAGCACGCCCCCTGGTACGTGGTGGATGCCGACATCAAGCGCCACGCCCGCCTCAACTGCATCGCGCACCTGCTCAGCATGATCCCCTACAAAGACCTGACCGAACCCCCGCTCGAGCTGCCCGCACTGCCCGATACCTCGGTGTATGTGCGCCCGCCGATCACCGACCAGACCTTTATCCCACAGATCTACCCAGAGAAGGGTGCTGATCAGCCCGACGAATAACCCATGACGCGAATTCATATCATCGGCTCCGGCGGGGCAGGCAAGACTGTGCTGGCCTCTCGCCTGGCGTCTGCCCTGCAGGTGCCGCATATCGAGCTGGATTCCCTGTTCTGGGGGGAGAACTGGCAGCCCACCGAGACAGAAGTCTTTCAGCAGGTGGTGGGTGAAGCCCTGGCCGGGGAAGATTGGGTTACAGATGGCAATTACAGCAAGGTGCGCCAGATCATCTGGC
>DNGN01000245.1 GCA_003486225.1 Chloroflexota bacterium | reverse complement strand
ATTGTGAATTTTTTGATCGCAGCCTTTTTTGCAATGGTCGTCTTTCCGAAGTTGTTGGGCAGCCCAATCGGCAAAGTTGATACCGGCACCTTTCTTAAAAAGATGGGCTTGTATCTCCCGAAACACAGTTGGCGGCATGTCCTCACGGGCGTAATTTTCAGCCTCTGCACCCTCTCAGGTATGTTGGTTGCCGCACTTCTCACCGGGAAATATGAGCCTAATCTTTCGGCCATTTCCCTCGAACACCTGATCTTTTCCCTCAACCCAGCCATTTGGGAAGAATTCTTTTTCCGTGGCGTCCTGATGATTTTACTGCTCAACAAAACCAAGTCATTCAGGACAGCTGCCCTGATCCAGATCCTCCTCTTTGGAGTGATGCACATCAAGGGGGCGGGGCTTTGGGAGGCCATTGACGTCCTGGCCGTTTTAATACTGGGTGCAGCCTTCACGTATACCGCATGGAAGACCCGATCCTTGGTCGCGGGGATTGTGTTTCATTACATTCATGATGCGCTGCTGTTTTTCGTCCAGGTCCCTGGCGACACCGCACTTTCCAATATGCAAAATGCAGTCTTCTACATTTTTCTCGTGCTCATGATTGCTGTTGGCACCCTGATCGTGAAAAGCCTCAGCCGATGGTTGGAAACCCCATCCGACCCGCCTCTCTACCAAACCACACAACAACCGCTAGCCGAATCCCCACGCGCTATACCCGCCTGATCACCCGTCGCTCGAGGGGTAGGGTACGCGGAAAGGAATCTCAAGCAAGGGCAGCGGGACATCTTCAAGGATGACCTGGATTTTCACTTCTGTCCCTCTGGTGGGTGCTTTACCCCAACAGTACACCCGATTTGGGAACAGGTCTGGGAACAACACCTCGCAGGAATAGATTTCCAGCCCGACCCTCACAATCACATCCTCCGGTAAATCCTCCGGCCAGCCATTCATCGAGACCTGGAACAGCCGCGGGTCCATCAGGTGTGTGACCTCATGCAAGCTGACACCGGACAGGTCTGGCAGGCTCTCATTGGTTTGAGTCTGGATCGGTTCAGGCGTTGAAGTTGGTTCCCTGGTTGAGAAGGCGGTTGGGCTGGGTACCATCTGGCGCGGGGTGGCGCTTGGTGCCGGTGTTTGGGTGGGCAGCAGCGCTGTTTCAGTCGGCAGTGGGCTTTCCTCCTGGACCTTTCCGCCACAGCCCGCCAGAATCAGCATTACGATCCCAAATAACCAGAACTTTCTACGCATCATGCCATCACTCAGCTGCATCACTTTTGACCTTGGGTGGAGGATCTTGTTATGCCCGGTATTTCGATAATTCTTCGTCACGAACTTCACTTCCAAGATGGTTGATAAAGACCCTTGCGTACTTGTTTCTCTCTTCAAAATATCTTTTTACGATCTCTTCATACTTTTCATGATAGGTTTTAATCGCAGGTTCAATGGTGTTTGCGATCGTTCTTGCGACATTTTCCAGATAGTTCTCATCCGATTCTTTGAGCTTTTGTATTTCATTGCTATAGATTGAATAATCTCCTAACACAATAAACCGCGGCATTACATCCTTAAACCAATGTAAATGTCCTAAATTTATCTCCAGATACCTATCCCGCCAGTCCCATGAAGTCCCGAACCATAAATTTTCATTTCGATACAGCACTTCAGGTTTCATGCAATCTTTCAGTTCTATTTGTTCAAAGCCGAGTTCCAATAACCTTGGCCTAAGGACTCTGTCGATTATCTGTTGATACTTGGACTTTTTCATTTTGAGATATGAGCTTATGCTGACATCGCTTTAGGATGATTGGATGGCCGGATTGCCCGAACCGGAAGAGTGCCACTGCCAGCCGGTTAAATCCCTGGTTGTCTGCTTACCGCTGCCATCGCCCGGTGATCGAATAGGCTATCTTGCGCCCAGCGCTTTTTTCTATCGAAACCAGCTCACCCAACACCAACTGACCACCAAAACCTTTCAGCAGTGTATTCAAGCCGGGCAGCAGTGCTTCCGGAGGGCTTTCCAGGGCATAGGCCGTCAGCACCACAAACTTGGCTTTGTCGCTCAGGCATTGGTGCAGAACCTGGCAAAGATGTTCAAACTGGGCAAAGAATTCCCAGCGTTCCTTTTTGGGGCCCAGACCATACTTGGGCGGATCAAAGATCAGGCCCTCATATTGGTTACCGCGCCGGACTTCGCGTTCCGCAAATTTGAGGGCATCCTCCACGATCCAGCGCACCGGTTTTTCCGCCAGTTGGTTGAGCGATTGGTTCTGCCTGCCAAGGGTGATCGCCCTGCGAGATGCATCAATATGGGTTACCTGAGCCCCAGCCCGGGCTGCTGCCAGGCTGGCAATACCGGTATAGCCAAACAGGTTCAGCACGCGCACTTCACCTACAGCTTCACGCACCTGGGCTTCGATCCAATCCCAATGGGTAGCGTTCTCGGGGAAAACACCCACCTGGCGCGATTCCTCCAGCTCCACCCACATCTTCAGGCCGTGGTATGCGATCTGCCAGCGTTCGGGCAGACGGTCATACAGCTGCCAGCGCCCCCCTCCACCCTTCTCAGCCATCACAAATTCGGCCTGAGCCCCGGCCCACAGCTCCACTGAACCGGCGGGTTTCCATAAAGCGCGCGGCTCGGGACGGATCAGCGTATAGGGGCCAAACTGCTCCAGCTTGCGCCCTTTGCCGCTGTCCAGCAGCTGATAGTCCTGCCATTCTTGAGAGACGAATTGTTCAGTCATAATTAGATTGTAACACCGGAACACATTGGCCAGACAGGCGAATTTGACGCCGGGCGGCATCTCGCTCTTGCAGTTTAGCGTTTAAGACAGGGACAAGGATTGGTACGATGAGAATAAATTTCGGCACCAAAAAAGGAGGAAAGATCGGGGAAGATGTATCTTCCCCGATATGGTTTATTATCCTTTGAGAGAACCAGCCAGCAAACCGCTCAGGAAAAAACGTCCGAGGAAAATGTAAACCAGCAGGGTTGGCAGCGCGGCCAGCAGCGAGCCCGCCATCTGAACATTCCAGGCGATGATCTGGCTGCCTGCCATATTGTTCAACGCCACCGTAATCGGCCATTCCGTGTTGCCTGTCAGGATAACCGCAAACAGGAAATCGTTCCAGGCAGAGGTAAACTGCCAGATCAGCACGACCACAAAACTGGGAATAGAAATCGGCAGCAGGATATGGCGGTAANNATGAACATCCCGAACAGGATGAAAGGAAATATAAAATCTGCCCCGCGGAACTTCCATTTCGCCAGAATAAACCCATTCAGGGAGCCGAGCATGGATGAGATCAGTGTAGCGGGGATCACCATCAGGAAGCTGTTCTTGAGCGAAGGGGATAAATGCCTGAAGGCCTCAATGAAATTGTCCAGAGCGATCGATTGAGGCAAGTTCCACATCGTTTTCAGGTCAACTTCTGCAAAACTCTTGAAGCCTGTTACCAGCATGACATACATCGGCAGCAAATAAAAAATTGCCATCCCAAACAGTACGATATACAGCCAATTTCTTCTTAGGTTTAACGATTTCATAGCTGATCCTCCGGCTTGAGTGTGTAGCGTATGTAGGGGATAATCAGCACCGCCACACTGATCAGCAATATAATCCCGATGGCAGCCCCCCTGGCATAGAAGAGGCCATCGAAGGTTGTCTGCCACATATAGATCGCAGGCACATCCAGCGGGAGCTGTTTGCCTGCAACTGCGATGATCAGGTCAAAAACTTTAAGAGAGGTATGGCCAAGAATGATCAATGCGCTCAGGGTGACTGGCGAAAGCAGCGGCAGGATGATATGGCGGTAAATCTGGATTTTTGTTGCACCGTCAATTTGCGCAGCCTCTCTCAGTTCTTCCGGGATGGAACGCAACCCGGCAAGGTAGATGGCCATGGTATACCCCGACATCTGCCATATAGCCGCCAGGGCAATCGCCGCAATCCCCCATTGAGGTGTGGTGTGCCATTTATTGATCAGAAAATCCAGGTTCAGGCTTTGAAACAGCAGATTCAAACCACTTATCCGGCTGCCTTCGGCTGGATTCATCAGCCAACGCCACACAACCCCGGTAACGATATAGGAGATCGCCATCGGGAAAAGGAACAAGCTCCGGAAAAAGCCCTCCCCTTTCAGACCCTGGTCGAGGATCACGGCCAGGAAGAACCCCAGCAGCACACAGCCCACCACAAAAACCAACGTAAAGATCAGGGTATTGCGTACATCAACGTGAAAACGAGGGTCATTAAATAAATCGAGATAATTCCTAAATCCTGCCCAAGAGTAATCGGCATTCAGGCCTTTCCAGTTGCTCAGAGACACACGCACCGACCATCCGATAAAACCGTAAATAAAAATTAACACCGCCAGAATGGATGGTGAGATCAGAATAATTGAAAGATAGCGATCCTTGTTTTTAAACATGGTTCTACCTCCTTCATGTTAGGAAAAATCATTGAGGCTCCGGATTGCGGAGCCTCAATGATCATCAATCTAGTTTAACTTACTGGCAAGGGCCAGAGCTGGCGCAGGCGTCCACCAATGCTGTCTGGAAGGTCTCCACGTCCATGGCTGCTACAAACAGGCCAAGGGCAGTGTCAATTTCAGATTTCCAGGAGTCATTGGCAACCACACCATGGGTCAGTGAGCCAGAGACATGATTGTCGGCCCAGTCGTCCATGGCGGACTGCAGATAGACACCAAACAGCGAGGCGTCGCAGTCCGTGCGGGCGCAGATCGAACCCTTGATCGGGTTGAAGGCTTCCTGCCCTGCCCTGGAGCCGGCAATCTTCAGCCATGCTTCAGCGGCATCAGGATGCGGTGCCCCAACAGCCAGGGTGAAGGAGTCAGATAAGAATTGGAACACACCACCACTGCCAGGAACTGGAGCCCAGCCGTAGTCAGTTTCGGGTGCCTTACCCAGTTCACGGAAGTAGCCTTCGGCCCAGTCGCCCATCACATTGAAGGCGGCATCGCCATTGGCGACCAGTTGTGAGGCATCCTGCCAGGAGAGGGAAGCGGCGTCTGAGTTGGTGTAGCCCAGGATCATGGCGAAGTTGTCCAGAGCGGCGGTGACCTCAGCGCTGCCCCAATCTGTAGAGCCATCCCACAGACCATCATAGGCATCAAAGCCCAGGGTGCCAAGCAGCACGGTTTCTAAAAGATGCAGTTGGGTCCACTGTTCACCCAGGGCAAGCGGGGTAACCCCGGCAGCCTGGAGAGTGTCCATGGCTGCAAACCATTCGTCCATCGTTGTGGGAACGGAGACGCCATTGGCTTCCAAAACAGCCGGGTTGTACCAAAGTACATTCGCCCGGTGGATATTCACGGGCACCGAGTAGATATTGCCGCCATCAGAGATGAGNNGCCAGCTTGCAAACGGGTTGCCAGTACGGCACGTGCATTGGTGCCAGCACCACCTGCTACTGCGGCATTGACGAATTCAATGTCAGGATATTCAGCATTGAAAACTTCAACCATGGCTTCCAAACCAGCAGCTTCACCACCGCCTGTCCACCAGGAAAATACTTCAACCTGCGAGGCTTCCATTGCGCCGTCACCGGTACCAGCATTTCCTGTGTTATCTGCTGTGTTATTTGCCGTGTTTTCTGCTCCACCACATGCTGCCAACAGCATGGTGGCCACGAGCATTAGGGCTAGTAAAGATAAAATCTTTTTCACAATCTTTTCTCCTATAGTTTGATAGTTGAAATGCAAATTTGACCAGTTTATTTTTATAAAGTTTTGAAATCCTCCTTTCAAAATAAAACCGATCGCAGATTTGATTCTCCAATCAGCCTACCTTTGTTCTCCTGTTTTGCAATCACTTTCAGCATGCCAAATCTGCAACTCGACTTTGTAATGAGTGATTAACAGGAGTCTCTTCAAAAAATATTATACTCGATTGTACAGTTGTCTTTCAATTGCCTATTTTGCACTCCTGACATAGGTGCTCAATCCACAAAATACTCTATTTGTGAAAATATTTACGAATTGGATTATATCAGCCCTTCCTTCTCCATACCACAATTATTTCAGTCCAATAAGAACATCATCGGGGGCATCAATAATAAAATTCAAACGGGCTGCTGTCAGCTCGGTCACCTGTCATGCTAATCTGGTCTCAACAACCAATTTCAAGTATAATCCGGCTCTGTGTTACCGCATTCTTGCTCATTAAGGAAAGCATCCATGTACAACCTGCTCATCTTAGGCTTAGGCGGCTTCTTTGGCGCCATCTCCCGCTACATGCTCAGCGAGTATGTCCAGAACTTATTTAAGCAAACAGCCTTCCCATATGGTACGCTGGCAGTGAATATCCTGGGCTGCTTCGTGCTCGGTTTGCTCACCCACGCGGCAGGTGCCAAAGGCCTGCTGGACGCCCAGACGCGTCTCTTCCTGATGGTTGGCTTTGTTGGGGCTTTCACAACTTTTTCCACCTTCAGCCTCGAATCGGCCAGCCTGTTCCAAAGCGGGCAGAACGCTGCCGGCATGCTCAACATCCTCACCAGCAATTTGCTCGGGCTGGTTTTCGTATTTATTGGCCAGTCCGTCGCCTCACAGCTCTGGAAATAATCCCACCCTATACAATTTCAAGTGTCACCGGGCAGTGATCCGACCCCAGCACTTCTTCATGGATGACCACATCTTTCACCCGGTCCATCAGCCCTTCTGATACCAGAAAATAATCCAATCGCCAGCCGACATTCCGGGCGCGCGCATTGCCGATAAATGTCCACCAGGTGTACTGTTCTTTCTCGGGATACAGAACCCGAAAGGCATCCACAAATCCATGCGCCAGATATTTGGTGATCCAGTCGCGCTCCTCTGGCAGGAAACCGGTGGTCTTGTGATTGGATTTGTGGTTCTTCAGATCAATTTCCTGGTGGGCTGTATTGATATCCCCACAGATGATCACCTGTTCGCCTCTGGCATGCATCTGGTCGCACAACTCCAGCAGAGCAGCGTAAAAATCCAGCTTGAACGGCACCCGGCTGTGATCGCGCCCACCATTTGGAAAGTAAATATTGAACAGGTTAAAATCTTCAAAATGGGTCTGGATCACCCGCCCTTCCAGATCAAAGTGATCCATCCCCAGGCCCAGGCTGGCGTCCAGAGGGTATTTTGAGAGGGTCAGCACCCCGCTGTACCCCGGCCGCTCAGCCGGGTTCCATACTGTTTCATAGGGTTCAAACTCGGCATGCTGAGAGTCTGTCAATTGNNCAATCCATTCACGTTCCAGGTTGTAATCTTCATCTTGCTCCTTGGAGGGCGTCTGATTTTGCCTTGGGATCTACCCGGCTAACCGTTGAATGGTCTGGCGCATCCGGATGGTTACCCCAATGACCAACCCCAGGGCCAGTAAATACAGCGCGCCATAGGGAATCATGAATCCCGACTCCAAGGTGTAAACCAGGGCTGTAAAGACCACGAACAAGCCGACCAGGATCACCGTCCAGAGGCGCAGCTTCGGCAGATACCCCAGGTCGGTTTGAGTTTTTTGCGCCCAGCTTCCCAGCAGGAGCATGAATATCGCCATAAACAGGAACTCGGCTGGCATCATCAGGTTGCTCCACCACTGCGGTGGGGTCACCCCTTCCCACAGATTCACCCAGGAGGTCAGCGGCCAGAAAATCTCTACCCCATCAAACCAGACCAGCAGGTCCACCAGGATATGCATGCTCATCCCGATGCCTAGCCCCAACCCCAGATTGCTCCAGGCAGATTTTTTGGCAGCCTGCCCAACCACATAAAACAAGACCACGATGGCTGCCACGCTTAAAAAGCTGTGGCTGAAAGTGCGGTGCAGGCCTTCAGTTTCTCGACCGGTTAATGTGGCAACCGCAACAGCCAGGTTGTCCAGATCTGGAACCAGATTTCCCAGAATCACGCCTAATAACAGAAGTTCGCGCTTCATAACTTTGCCGCGTAGCACACTACCTAATAATGCATGTATACCTGCCTGAGCCATACCAACCTCCCTACTCGCTATTTTTAAATCGAGTAAGCACTTTCGACGATTTGCTGCAATCAAATTATAAGCCTGATCTGCGGGATTTCAACTCCCCTGGCGATTAAAAATCTTCCGCAGCAAGGGGATTGCCTGCCGCACCGCATTCCCGCGATGGCTGAGGGCATTTTTTTCCTCGTCCGTCAGTTCCGCCATCGTGCGGCCCGCAGACGGGATCCAAAAGATCGGATCGTACCCAAAACCGTTGGTGCCGCGTTCTTCAGGGATGATCTCACCCTCGCAAATCCCTTCCACACTGCGGATCACTTCACCGGGCGCGGCAATTGCCACCCAGGCGCGGAAGCGGGCCGTCCAGGGACGCGGCTGCCCCGAAAGGTTCTCCAGCAGCAGCGCTCGTCGGTCTGCATCGGTAGCACCGGGCTGTGGAGCATAACGTGCCGACCGGATCCCGGGCGCGCCACCCAGGGCATCCACTTCCAGGCCGCTGTCATCTGCAATCACCACCAGGTCGGCAGCCTGGGAAAAGGCAGCCGCTTTAAGAGCAGCATTTTCGGCATAACTCTCGCCCGATTCAGCCACATCCAGCCAAAGCCCCAGGTCGTTGGGCGCCAGCAGGCGCACCCCGGAGAGCTCCGTGAGCAGCTGGTGCAGTTCTTTGAGCTTTCCCGCATTATTTGTTGCAAGAAGCAGCTCATTTTTCAATTTTTTTGGCATTTTCAACCTCGTTCATAAAATCTTGAAATTCCTAACGAATTTGCACTTAAACTTGCAAGTTGGCACGATTATTGCAACATTAAATGGTGTAAAAAAACAGGACTAATTGACTACGTTATATTATGTAAAGATTGTCCTGAGAATGATTGACCTGTTTTGCAAATTTTGTTATAATATTTCAAACTTTAATAAAAAGTTTTGCAAAAATGGGCTTCACCACAGCAGATGTCAATCATTTTTGTCCTTTCATAACCAAGTGCATTCAAGGCCAATTCTTTAGAGAGTGCTTCGATGAGCAAACCACATAATCCGCTCAGATTCAATGTCGGGTATATAATCCACGAGTCACCCGGCTATGTCAAAGATCTCTCTTTTGAATTCCCCTTCTACGAGTTAGGGGATGACCTGACTGCCAAAGAGTTCAAAGGCGACCTGACTTTCAGCCGCACCCAAAAAGGGATCCTGCTGGAAGCTCAACTCAGCGCCATCATTGCCACCGAATGCACACGGTGTCTGGATGCCACGCTGACGCAGATCGAGTCGATTTTTACCGAACTGTACGCCTTTGATCATCGTACCGAGACTGAGTCCGGTCTGATTGTACCTGAAGATGGCTACATCGACATCACCGACTTAGCTCGGGAGTATCTGCTGTTAGATACACCAACGGCGCCACTTTGTAAACCCGATTGTGCAGGTCTATGTCCAATTTGTGGAGAGAACCTCAACCATGGACAGTGCGATTGTAAAACAGATGCCATCGACCCACGCATGGCAAAACTGAAAGACCTGCTAGATGACGAGTAAACCGATTAACTAGCAACCTTCTGGAGGAGGAGGCTTATGGCTTACCCGGCAAACAATCTACCCGATGCAGACACAATCACCCTGATCTTTGACGACGAGAAGCTCAACCGTCCCATCGAGCATTTCACCAAAGACGACCAGGACATGGAACGTCTGCGCTTCCACTACATGGAAGAAATCATCACCGAGGAAGAAGACGACTCCGATGATCAAATGTCCAATTCCGAAAGTGAGGATGAACCCAGCGAAGACCTCAGCTTAGTAATCCCCCCGCGCAAGGCCAAGAAAAACGGCCACAGCAAAAAGCATCTCTCCAAGCTGACCAACGCAGAGATGATCCGCGGGGATATTATTGACACGGTTGGGTTGTACCTGAAAGAAATGTCCAGCGTCCCGCTGCTGGATACAGAACAGGAAGTGTCCCTGGCCAAGCGCATCGAGCGCGGCATCAAAGCTGAACGCAGATTAGCCAAGCTCAACGGACATACCCCCAAAGAAGAAAAAATCCGCCTCAAGGAATATATCCGTGAGGGCCGCGAGGCACGCGACCATCTCATCAAAGCCAATACCCGGCTGGTGGTCAGCATTGCCAAAAAGTACCTCGGCCGCGGGGTTCCTTTCCTGGACCTGATCCAGGAAGGCAACCTGGGATTGATGAAAGCCGTCAAGAAATATGACTACCGCCGCGGCTTCCGTTTTTCCACCTACGCCACCTGGTGGATCCGCCAGACCATTACCCGCTCGATCGCAGACCAGGGCCGCACCATCCGTGTCCCCGTCCACATGATCGACCGCATCCGCCAGATGTACAAAGCAGCCCGCCGCCTGGAACAGGATCTGGGGCACCCGCCCAAGGTGGAAGAATTGGCCGCCAGCCTCGACCAGCCGATCGATAAGGTCCAATGGATGCTGCAGGTTTCCTGGCTGCCGCTTTCCCTGGAAAGCCCCGTCGGGGACGATGAGGACGCTGAACTTGGCATGTTTGTGGAGGACGAGAACACCCCCACCCCCAGCCAGGCCACTTCCCAAAAGCTGCTCAGCGAGAAGCTGGAACAGATCCTCGAAACCCTCTCACCCCGTGAAGCACGCATCCTGCGCCTGCGCTTTGGGCTTGAAAACGGCAAAAGCTACACCCTGGAAGAGGTCGGAGAAAAATTTGGCCTGACGCGTGAGCGCATCCGCCAGATTGAAGGCAAGGCCTTACGCCGCTTGCGTCATCCCATGCGGGCCCGCCAGCTGCGTGAATACCTTTAAACACAATTCCCATTAGGACAAGGAATTTCGATACGAGAAAAACCTGGTGATCGCCAGGTTTTTCTCATTTTTCAGCATCCCAAACCCAGCCCCCCTGCCTCGGGTTGGGAGCCTGATCCTGTTCCCTGTTTAATAGGAATACGTAGACCTCGCTAAAAAGATTTGGTGATCAACCCGATTATTCACTTCCCGACCAGCCAATGGTTTAACTTCACCTGCCTGAGGAGGGAGCATGGATCTGTCAATTGTTGTTGATATTCTGTCTATTGTTGCCGTTGTGAGCAGCCTGATTTTTGCCGGTATCGAACTGCGTCAATTCAGGAAATCCAGGGAAAGGCAATCTGCTTTGGAACTGTTAAACACCATTCAATCCAGAGATTTCATGACCGCGGTACGCATCATCACCCAACTCCCGGACAATCAAAGTAAGTCTCAGATCGAAGCCCTGATGGGAGAACGCATGGATGATCTATATTTCGCAATCGCAAACCTGGAAGGTTTGGGAGCACTGGTGTTCAAAGGAGAAATCAGGTGAATGCCAGGCGTGTGCTGAGATAGTCTCGGAAAAAACAAATTGTGCGGATAAAAAGCAGGTCTGAGTGCACCATCGCCCCCAGCAGGTGTGAGCATTTACAGAAAGCCGAACGGAAACCTTGTCCTAGTCTGCCCGATCAACATAAGAGTTGAAAACAAACCCAATAATGTATGCCATGATCCCCGCAGCGATCAAACCATACGCCAGGAAATTCAGAAAAAAGGTAGAGCGGAGCACCCGGACCACCATCAGCCAGGGCAGCAGCACCCCGGTAAGCAGCATTGCCGTGCCGAGATAGCGCAGTTTATGAATATGTTTGGTCCATTTGGAAGGCAGTTTGGGTCCATCCCCACGATAATACCGGTAATCCATGGTGTATCCTCTATTTTTTCAGTAATTTTGACGGGTCTTCAGGGCGGCTTTGTACGGTTTTCTGTCCGCGCCGGGACTGAACATAAGCCAACAGCCCGGAGGCAGCCACGCCCAGGAACATAGCCACCACATCATCTTCCGGCCCCAGGATCAGGTCCGGCACCACCGCATACACCCCGCCTGCAATCGCTGGCAGCCAGGACCAGTTGCGGATGCTGATAAAGAAAGCAATCGCGGCTACGAAAAGCACCACAAACACCCCGATTGCGATATACAGCCCCAGCCGCAAGTCTATGCCCAGAGAATCACCCCCGAAAAAGGTCACCACTTCCCCGATCCCCCCTGCCAGGAGGCTGATCACAGCCAGGGTCAGACCTAGGATCAGAAAACCAAACCCAAAACAAGTTTTCCAGCCGTCGCTCATGGCTTCTCCTTAACCGCTTTCAGATTAGAAGGGTGATTGCCCTGTCCCAGTCGGGTCTTCGGTGTAATAGGGGTTCTCCCCTTCCGAGTGGTCGGTGGTATCCAGCACCCGAACGATCTCGGGGACCTCCTGCATGATAAGCCGCTCGATGCCGTCTTTCAGCGTCATCTGAGAGATAGCGCAGCCGCGGCAGCCGCCTCCCATTTCGATAAAGGCTGTTTCATCTTTCACATCCAACAGCACCACCCAGCCGCCATGTCCGGCGACTCCAGGGTTGATCTGGTCATCCACCACCTGCTGCACCCGGTTGGCGATCGGGTCATCACCCCATTCCTTGCGGCGCGTTTTAAGGTAGCTTTCCAGCGGGTTTTCATATTCAATGTGGAAGCCAGTTGAATATTTTTTTTCATCAAAATCGACTTTGGCACCCTTCAGCGAGGTGGCAGCCTGCGGGTCGAGGTACATCTCGAATGGGCCCATATCCAGGACTGTATCCTCATCAGTCCTCTCATCCAGCCCGACAAATTTAAATTCGCTCTGACCGCCGCCCGGCCCGCCCAAATGAACGATCACCCGGACCGCCTGCGGCCCTTTGGCACGGCTCGCCATCAATTCCGCGATCTTATCGATCGCCGGCTGCGAAAGTTCCATAATCGTTTCGTTTTGTGATTCAGTCATCAATGCACCACCATTTCATATCATTAATTTACGCACCCCATTATACCGCTAGTTCGTAAGAGCAAAGTTAATTTTTTATTCACCTTTGCTGCCCTGCATCAAACCAGCCTGTGCAAAATACCAGAAGCGGTCAGCCTCCCCTACTCGCCCTTCCGCCTCAATGCTATAATCTCCCTGATGAGTTCCAATTCCAAGAGCATCCTGACAAAAATTACCCTGGCTGCCATTTTCGTAGCTGCTGCCTTGCTGCGCCTGTACGATCTTTCCGATGAGCCGCTGGAACTGCACCCTACCCGCCAGCTGCGCGCCGCCCTGATCGCCCGGGCTTTTTATTTCCCTACCAATCCAGACCTGCCGCAGGAGCAAGCGGATTTCGCGGCTGAACAATTAGACCTCGTCGGGGTGATCGAACCGTCCATTCTTGAATACCTCACCTCCCTGCTTTACCGCCTCCATGGCGCTGAAGCCCCGTGGCTTGGCCGCCTGGTCTCGATCTCCTTCTGGCTGGCGGGCGGGTGGGCGGTATTCCGCTTGGCGCAGGCCATCAGCTCAACTTCCGGCGGCTTGCTGGCCCTGGTCTATTATCTTTTCCTGCCTTTCGGGGTGCGCTTCTCCCGCACGCTGCTGCCCGATGTGATGATGGTCGCTGCCAGTGCCGCCGCCGTCTGGTCGCTCTACTCCTGGCAGAAAAAACGCACTGTCTCCCGCGCACTCCTTGCCGGGGTGGTAACCGGGTTTGCGATCCTGGTCAAATCCGTCGCCGGCATCATCCTGATCTTCCCATTTGCCGCCTACATCCTTTCGACCCAATCCTTTAAAAAATCTCTGAGGGATCGCCAGCTTTGGCTGATCCTGGCCCTGGCCGCCCTGCCCTCGGCTGCCTACTACTACTGGGGCCTGTTCATCGACGGTGGGCTTGCCACCCAGTTCAACGGCCGCTTCTTCCCCGAACTGTGGGCAGACCTGCTGCTCTATAAAAGCTGGGGCAAACGCATCCTGCTCGAATTTTCCCTGCCCGCTTTTCTGGTTGCCGTGGGCGGGGTTGCGCTGGCCAAAGAGAAAGCTGTCCGGCACCTCCTCTTGGCCTGGTGGGCGGGTTACTTCGTCTATGGCATGCTCTTCGCTTACCATATCATGACCCACGATTATTACCACCTCTCCATGGTTCCGCTGGCCGCCGTCAGCTTGGCACCCGCGGTGCTGGCTTTCGAAAGAACTGCGGAAAAACACCATTTGCGCCGTGTTGCGACTGTCGTCCTGGTCATCCTCGCCCTGGGCTGGGCAGCCTATGGAAGTATCACCAGCAAGCAATTCTTTGACCAAACAGACTTCCGGGATCTGCCTGCCGAAATGGCAGACCTGAACACCGTGCTCGAAAGCGCTCCTAAAGGCGGGTTGGTCGCCC
>DNGN01000283.1 GCA_003486225.1 Chloroflexota bacterium | reverse complement strand
TGAAGAAGAGGATGATTTCCTGGAGAAGATTCAGGAAATGAAAGAAAGCGATTCACCTGCAGATGCTTGGGATGATGGGGACGAGGCGCAGGAAGATGATTTAGAGAGCCCAGAATCCGAAGAAGACCTGATTGCGTCTGCCTGGGATAAAGATACCGATGCGCTCAGCATGCCTGAGGAAGAGGATGAAGAAGCGGTGCCTGATTGGGTAAGCGGGCTGCATTCGCTGGACCCGGTAGAAATGCCGGCTGCCCGAGAACCTGCCCAGCCAGACCCCGGACAAGAAGATGAAGAGACTCCCGATTGGCTGAAGGATATCCGGCATAAAACTGCCGAGGATACCAAACAGCCTGAAGATGTGCTGCCGGCTTTTGGTTTCCAGCCGGATGAAATGGAAGCGGATGAAAGCCAAGAATTGCCCCTGGATGAAGATGAAGCCGGGGAAGACCAAGCCCTGCCAGCAGATGCTTTCACAGAACAGCCCACAGACACCGGAAGCCTGCCATCCTGGCTGGAAAATTTACAAACCAGCGGGTTGGTTGAATCCACATCAGAAGCAGAGGAAATTCGCAGGAATACCGCGGCCTATGTAGAGGATGAGGATGTCTCCAGCCTATTCGAAGATGCGGACCTGCCGGAATGGCTGGGAGAAGAGGCAGAAGGAGAACAGGAGCCTGAGCCAGAAGAAGTTGAAGAAGAACAGACTGACCAGGCTGACGTGGTGGAGGAAGAGATCCACAAAGGTGAAATGCCCAGCTGGCTGCAAGCCATGCGTCCTGTCGAAGCGGTGACCGCCATGGGTGAAGAACCGGAAGAGGATGAGGTTGAGCCCAAAACCACTCCAGAAACGGTTGGTCCACTCTCCGGCCTGCGGGATGTGCTGCCAGCCGAACCGCATATCATACACTTCGGCACGAAACCGAGGCCAGCCCCTGGTTTTGAGCTGACCCAGGCGCAGCAAAATTATGCTGGCTTGCTCAAATCGCTGGTAGATGAAGAATCCGCCAGTGGCGCGGCAGAGCGCAGGGGTGTTGCCAACCCTCAGCAGGTACTGCGCTGGGTGATCGGCATCTTTTTACTCACGATCCTCTTTTCGGTGCTTTGGTGGAATGGTGATATTCTGTCTCTGCCAAGACCCGAAGCGATCCCTGAGGAAAACCTGGCTGCGATCAGCCTGGTCAACCAGGTTTCCGCTGGGGAAAGAGTTCTGGTGGCATTTGAATATCAGCCTGGCCTTTCGGGCGAAATGCAAGCTGCATCAGCTGCTTTGCTGAGCGACCTGGTTTGGAGCGAGGCAGAGCTGGTTTTGGTTTCGTCTCAGCCTGTAGGTCCAGGCCTGGCAGATTCGTTCCTGCAGGGCCAATTTAAAGGCTCCACTTATATTGCTGGCCAGGAATACACCAGCTTTGGATACCTCCCTGGCGGTGCGGCTGGATTGCGGAACTTTGCGATCAGCCCGCGTCAGGCCAAACCAGAAATGAAATGGGACCAAGCGCCTTTGAACGCTGTTCAAACCATCCGGGATTTTGCGCTGGTCCTGGTGATCACAGACGACCCGGATGTTGCCCGAAGTTGGGTGGAGCAGGTCCAGCCGCTGCTCGATCTGGAAAACAATGGACAAGGTATTCCGCTGGTGATGGTGGTCAGTGCCCAGGCCGAACCGCTGGTGTATCCCTATTACATCACGACCCCGCGCCAGATCTCGGGGTTGGTGAGCGGGGTAAGCGGCGGTGCCTTTTATGAAGCATTGCACGGCACCTCTCTGGCACGGCGGTATTGGGATGCCTATAATACCGGTTTGGTCCTTGCGGTGCTGGTGGTGGCGTTGGGTAGTGTCTTCAACCTGACCCGCACTTCGCTCAGCAGAACGGGTAAAGGACGGTCTTGATGTTTGCGGGAATGAACGTGGTCGATATGGTCGGCATGCTGGTCGCTTTCGTTTTGACCGTATTTGTGCTCTTATATATTTTTGATGACAACGCACTCTTTCGTTTAGCGATTTATGTTTTCATCGGGGTGGCTGCAGGATATGCAGGTGCAGTCGCTTTGAAGGATGTGATCTTACCGCTCTTATTTAGTTTGCAGGGCCAGCAGATGCTTCTGGTGGTGGTGTGGATGGCATTGCTGGCCATGAAGCTGTTTCCTCAAACGGCCAAATTTGGCAACCCCGCCGCAGGATTGTTGGTCGGGGTTGGGGCGGCGGTTGCGGTAGGAGGAGCGATCCAGGGTACCCTGCTGCCCCAGATTACCGCTTCGGGCGAATATTTTGCCCCGGGATTAATGAAAGAGGCCATGACTTTTGGTCAATACGGTACCGTGGCTGGATACTTCTTGCGCGGTCTGGTGGTTTTGGTAGGCACAGTTGCAACCCTGGCGCATTTTCACTTTGGCGCGAAACCCGCACCCAACCAGATCCCAAGCCGAAAGCCATTTATTGAAGTCATCAGCAAAATTGGCCAGGTGTTCGTGGCTGTGGCGTTTGGGGTGATCTTTGCCGGAATTTACAGTGCCGCGCTTTCCGCCCTGATCGAACGGCTGGTTTTTATCATTGACGTGATCCTGCAAATGTTACCCGGCCTTTAGAAATTGGAAGACCATGACAGAAACCAAAGCATTCTACGACGAGTTTGATGAGATAGACGACCTGGAGGGAGATTTGGAAGCGGATAGCACCCAGGAGACTGAGGTGCAATCCAAATTCCGCAGCGGCTCTCTGCTGACGTTAGATATCGGCTCTGTCCACTCCCGGGCGGCCTTGTTTGATCTTGTTGAAGGGCGCGCCCGTTTCCTGGCGGCAGGTCGTTCCCGCAGTACGGCTGGCGCACCTTTGTTCGATGCCAGTGAAGGGATGCGGTTTGCTTTGGATCAGGTGGAGGAGATTGCTGGGCGTGTACTGCTTGCCGAGGATGGCCAGCCGATGATCCCCAGCAACGAGCAGGGGTATGGCGTCGATTTTGTCGCCAGTACGCTCTCGATAGGCCCGCCTCTGAAGACCGTCGTCGTTGGCCTGCTGGATCAGGTCTCCCTGGCCAGTGTGACCAATCTGGCAAAAACATCCTATACGGAAATCGTGGCTTCCATCAGCCTGAACACGGCCAAGGGAGCAGAAGAATATATCGATACCATTCAGCGCACCCGGCCGGATATGATCTTGATCGCCGGGGGCACAGATAAAGGTGCCTCCAACTCGGTGCTGCGCCTGGTCAATATGATTGGGATGGCACTCTACCTGCTGCCGGAGGAAAGCCGTCCGGATGTTTTGTTTGCCGG
>DNGN01000141.1 GCA_003486225.1 Chloroflexota bacterium | reverse complement strand
CACGATAGCTTCATCGGTCAGGCGCAACACAGCTGACATATTATGGCTGACGAAAAGCACCGTACGGCCCTGGTTGGCTACATCGCTCATTTTGCCAAGACACTTACGCTGGAATTCGGCATCTCCCACTGCCAGAACCTCATCCACCACCAATATCTCGGGTTCCAGGTGGGCAGCAACAGAGAAAGCCAGGCGCAGGTACATCCCAGAGGAGTAGCGCTTGACCGGGGTATCAATAAACTTCTCCACACCGGAGAATTCTACAATTTCATCAAATTTTTTCAGGATCTCGCGCCGCTTCATGCCAAGGATGGCCCCGTTAAGAAAGATATTCTCCCGCCCGGTCAGTTCCTGNNGTAATCTGGGAAAGCACCTTGAGCAGCGTGCTCTTGCCGGCGCCATTTCGGCCAATGACGCCCAACACCTGCCCGCGGTGCACCTCAAAGGAGACATCACGCAAAGCCCAGATGATCTCTTTGGCTGCACGAGCCTCGCCACGCAGCACACGTTTCGGCCACTGTGCTGCCTGGACAATCGCATCCCGCAGCGTGGGAGCCCGGTCAATGCTGGCCCCGATTTTATATTGTTTTCCCAGGTTTTCTACTTTGACAACAATATCGCTCATCGCTGCACCTCACACCATATCCGCAAAGGTTCGTTCCATGCGGCGGAAGTAGAACAACCCGCTAACAAGCAGCAGTAGACCGATCCCAGCCGAAAAGATCAGGGCAAGCTGGGGTACCGGGTCTCCCCCGAGCAGCGCCCAGCGAAAACTCTCCACCACCCCCACCATCGGGTTGAGCATATACAGCGTTTGCCATTGCTCTGGGATCTGGCTCAAAGGGTAAGCAATCGGGGAGGCCAGCATCCAAAACTGCGAAAGGAATGGAATAAAGTAGCGCACATCCCGGTAATGCAAGTTCCAGGCAGAGAACCACAACCCAACGCCCAAAGCCACCACCAGGCTCAGCAGAATAAAGACCGGCACCAGCCAGATCGTTGCAGGCACAGCCACCTGATAATAGAACATCATCCCGATCAGGATCAGGAAAGCAATCATAAAATCGACCACTCCGCTCAGTACTGAAGCAATCGGCACAACCAGGCGCGGGAAATAAACTTTGGTGATCATGTTGCGATTCGCGACCAACGAATTACTCGTTTCGCTGAGCGCTTTGGCAAACAAGTTCCAGGGCAAAAGCGCTGAAAAAGTAAAAATCGGGCGCGGGATTTCGCCAGTGGGGATATTGGCCATACTGCCAAACAAGAAATTGAAGACGATCATCTGCATCAGGGGCTGAAGAACTGCCCAAGCAGCACCAAGCAGGGTTTGTTTGTATCTAACCAGGATATCCCGCCAAGTCAGAAAATAAATCAGTTCCCTGTAGCGCCACAGGTCTCTAAGATTTAAAGAGATCCAGCCTTTGGTCGGTTTGAGAACCAGGGTTTCTTCACCTGGACGCGCAGGGCTTTCAGTGGTGGTTATGTCACGCATAAGAAAATTACAATCCTTTTACAAGCAGCGGAAACCTCCGCAAAGCTTTAGTCAATTTGATCCTGGTGTTGGCGGAAATATTCAATGGTGTTCCGCAAACCTTCCTCAAAAGGTGTTTTGGCCTGGAAGCCAAAGAAGTCTTTCGCCCGTTTAACATCCAGTGCCCGGCGCGGCTGGCCATCCGGTTTGGTCTTATCCCAAACCACTTTGCCCTCAAAGCCGGTTAATTTTACGATCAATTCCACCAGATCCTTGATACTGATCTCCATCCCGGAACCGAGGTTAACCGGTTCACTGCCGTTATAGTTTTCGGCTGCTAGCAGAATTCCTTCTGCGGCATCCCCTGCGTACAAGAATTCTCTGGTGGGAAATCCGGTGCCCCAAACAACGATCTCAGAATCGCCGCGCTGCTGGGCTTCCACACATTTTCGGATCAAGGCAGGGATCACATGGGAAGTTTCAAGATTAAAGTTATCTCTTGGGCCGTACAAGTTTACCGGCAACAGGTAAATCGAGTTGTAACCATACTGTTCGCGGTAAGCCTGCGATTGCACCAACAGCATCTTCTTGGCCAGGCCGTAAGGTGCGTTGGTTTCTTCCGGGTAGCCTTCCCATAAATTCTCTTCTTTGAACGGGATAGGCGTAAATTTGGGGTAGGCACAGATCGTCCCAATAGCAACAAATTTGGATACGCCCTTCTGCCAGGCTTGGTGCAGTAACGGCACGCCCATCATCAGGTTCTTATAGAAGAACTCAGCTGGGCGGGCGCGGTTTGCGCCTATCCCACCAGCCAGGGCTGCCAAATGAATGATCAGGTCAGGTTTGGCATCATCCAGCATGCGCTCCTGGTCTTCTTGTTTGGTGAGGTCATAGTCTTCGATGCGTGGAACGAAAACTTCCTCTGCTCCCCGCTCAGCAAGTTTTTCTAGCAAAAAGGAACCAAGAAAACCCGCTCCCCCGGTGACACAAACGCGTTTGTCTTTCCAAAAGTTTGTCATCTCAATTTACCTCGTATCCTAAACTACTAAAATTTTTTCCCTCTTGAAAGTGCAGAGAAACCTTAGAGCCGCGCACTTGCAAAACAGGAACTTCCGGCGAATCAACAATTTCAATACCTTGCTCCAAACAGGTCAGGCGGCAGATATCCATAATGTCGTCTGGGCCCTGATCCTGAACATGGATGCGCACCTGCTGAAACCCAGCATTTTTGACCCTGACCAGCAATTCGCTGACCCGCTGGCGCGTCTTTCGATACAGCAACAACGACCACTCAATATAGCGGAAGGTTAATCCGGCCCGAAAAGCCAAACCGCTGGGAGTAATAATATAGCGCAGCTTCTTTCTCTGTGCGCGCTTTACTTTTACATAGCCTTTATCCACCAGCCGCTTAATATGCCAGTTGACAGTCCCCACCGCCACGCCCAATTGATCAGCAAGCGAGGCCTGGGTGATATCCGGGTTTGCTTCTATATGCTCCAATAAATTTAATTCACGAAATTCTTCAACAGAAGGTTCCATGGTACAACTCCAAAATTCAAATACTGAATTATAACAGTGAGGTCAAATAGGTCAAGGGTAGATTAACCATCCTGGACATTTGACTGCTCCTGCAGATTGATCCATTCCCACAGCAAATACAAACCNNCGCGGTAAATACCAAATCACCAGCCAGAAGGTCTGGATCAGAACGAGAACAACGATTCTTTTCAGCCATGGATCGCTTTGCTTGCGCTGCTGTACCAATCCCCAGGCTGCAAGTGCCAATTGGAAGGCTGCAAAACCCGCTCGATAGCGGGGATTGTCCCAAAGGTCTCCTCCAGCGCGGTAGGCTGCCAGCAGCATCACAATAAAATTGCCCCAAAACAACATACCGGACGGCTTTAGCCANNTGACTAATCAGGGCAGCCGGAAGCAGCGGCCGCACAACGCCATACCCCATTAAGAAGGGCATGTGCAGAAATTCAGGTGTGCGGGAAAATATAGCCTGCACCATTCCGGAATAGGCTCTGGTAAGGTACCCCTGAAAGTCGCTCATCCTCTCCAAAATGCGCCATAAATAGACTGCCGCGGCCCCGGAGGCCACCGCGGCGGCCCCAAGCCCCATGATCTGCAAACGTGAGAAACTGGCCGTTGAAAGGCGATCCCAGACCAAGCCTGCAGTCAAAATAAACAAGACCATGGCAAGCTGCAGCACATATGCCCAAGTGATCATACCTGTCAGCAGCAGCAACACACCAAAGACCACCAAATCTCTGGCCTTATGTTCCTGCCAAAAACGCACCAACAAATACCCCAAGGCAGCTCCCAGAGTGATGGTAAAAGCCTCGCGCAGGTGAGCACTCCCCAGGAGCACGGCCTCTGGATAGATCGCCAGACCAACTGCCGCCCATTTGGCTGCAGAAGGTCCCCATAAGCGGCAGGTTAGCCCCCAGGCATACAACACGCCCAGCCCTGAAACAGTGCTGAGGATCACCAGCATCAACTGGGGAATGTGCGCGCTGGAGCCAAGGGTTCGATAGATGAGGGCACTGAGGAACAACAGCCCGCCATACTGGTCATGCGCGCTGAAACCGCGGAATGCCTCAATTAAAGAAGCGTCAGACTGCGCTAGTTGCCAGGCATCTCCGTCGCGCAAAAATGGGTCGTACATGATATAGCCAGCCTGCTGAGTTTCGCTGGGATATCCCCACTGCGGTAAAGCCCAGAACCAAAAAACGCCCAGAACCAGACGCAGCAGTACCGCACCAAGCACCAGCCAGGCCAGCCATTTCGGAGGCTTTTCGTTCCTCAGGTGATAAAAACCTAGTCCCCCCAGGCCAGCCATCAACACCTCGAGTGCGAAAAAGCTCGGCCAGGTCATGGCGTTTGAAAAACCGGAAGCAACCCAGGCCAAGAGCAAAGCCAAAACCAACAGCACAAGGCTGCCCCCAATAACCAGCAATGGGTTTCGAGCTCTCGTCATCATCCACCTGTGGGTTGGTTTCGAAACTGCTGCAGATATTTGTTGCGGTTATCGGCGCGGCCGATTTTGCCGCTCGAGGTTTTGANNATCCGTTCATCAAAAAGGCCAAAAGCCACAGCCCTTCCGGGATAAATTCCAGGGATGTGATTGGCGATCGCTTCCAGGTCCTGCGGATACACATTTTTTCCACCGACGATGATCAGGTCTTTTTTGCGACCGGTAATATACAATTCGCCATCTGCCAGGTAGCCCATATCTCCAGTAAAGTACCAGCCGTCCCTGATCGCTTCAGCAGTGGTTTCCGGTCGCTGGTAGTATTCGGTGAGCATACAGTTGGAACGCAACACAATCTCGCCAACTTGCCGTTCCTCCAGGCGATTACCATCCAAATCCAGGATGGCGATCTCTGTACCCTCAATCGCCGGGCCGCAGCTTACCATAGGGACAACACCCTCCACCTGTGCGGAGGACTGTACCGCCAGTTTTTCTTCCTGCAGCGTGCTTACTTTCACCCAATCAAGGGTCGGCGGACGTCCCACTTCGGTTTGGGTAACTGCAAAGGTGTTTTCAGCCATGGCATACGAAACCGAGAGCGCATTCTCGCTCAACCCGTAGGGTTCCAAGCGTTCCAAAAATACACGATGGCTGTGCTCATAAACCGGCTCGGAACAATTGATCACCGCTCTCCAGGTGCTCAGGTCCAGGCCTTCCAGGTAGCTGGGGCGGGCAGTACGGGCGATCAGGTTATAGGCAAAATTCGGCAGCCAGCACAGCGTGCCCTTGTGCCTGTCAATCGCCCACAGCAGGGATTTGGGATCACGCACCCAATGGAAAGGGGACATTAACACCAGGGGTGTCCCCGAGACAATCGGCATCACAAAACCTGCAATCAGCCCCATATCATGGTACAGCGGCAGCCAGCTTACGATCACGTCGCGTGCGTTGAGCTCGATCGCCCGGCTGTAAGCAGAGATCTGGTTCAGCACCGCTCGATGTGATAACGCAACCCCCTTCTGTAAACCAGTTGTCCCGCTGCTGTGCTGCAGGAATGCGATCTTATCCGCCGAAGGATTTTGCCAGAAATTTCCTGATGCTTGATCTGCCTTAGCAGCGTTTTGTGAGACATCCTCAGTGCTCAACACCAAACAATTCACGTCCGACAGCAGATCACTCAGGGCCTGCTTGAAATCCGGGAATGTAATCACAGCTTTAGCACCTTCATTGGCAACCAAAGTCTGAACGCGCTGCATATACAGGTCGGGGTCTAACTTTTCCGTTAGAAAAGGAAAGATAGAAGGAATCGCCCCCAGGTACAGTGCTCCCCAAAAAGCAGAGAGCAGCACCTGCGAATGTTTTAGCACCAGTACCACCAGGTCTTCCGGGCCTACCCCCGCGTGTTGCAGCGTCTGTGCATAGGCAGACGCCTGCTGGTGAAACTGACTGGCAGTCACCAGAGTCTCCTGCCCATCCTGCTCGATCATGACCAGGGTGGGATGGTTCGGGTCCCGATGAGCCCGTTCAATCACAGGCTGGATCAATGTTAAATCAGACATGCAAACCTCATTTGTATGGGCATCCCTAAGGACACAACTATTCCTGGCCGCAAGTTACTATGGCTGCAGGTGTGAGAATATCCAAACTGCCACCCAATAAGCGGTCATGTTCCTCATATGCGCAGGTAAACAGCGGCACCAGATCCTTCAGGACCACATTGTTTTCCATGGCGAGGGATGTCTTTTCAGGGTTTTTCCAGATACTGGGAAGGTGATCGGTGATGATCAGGGTATAGCGCTGCTCAGCCAGTTCAGCTCCCAGGTGGTCAAGATAAACCTCATTCTTGGCCATGACCATTTCTTGCAGCAGTACTTTCTCATGCTCATGCACCAGCGGGACATTTTTGATCAGGCCAAAGGTTATCAGATGGCGTTGAGAAATGAACAAGACCTCTCCACCCTCTGCCACTGCCTGGTCCACATATTTTTGCAACCGCGCCAGATCTTTCTGTGCCGCCTGATGGTCCAAAGGCGTGAGTTTTGAACCGCTGAAAGAAACAACAAAGATGATCGGTACCGCCAGGATAGCGGCCTTCAACCACAGAGGCAGTTGGAAAACCATCTGCAGATTGTCTTCGTTGACCATCCGCCCAAAATATATACCAACCGCGATCAGCAGCAGCAGGGACAGATAGGCATCCATGTTGTGCAAGTTTGTACCGCCGCCGATCTTTACGCTCACCACCAGGCCGCCGGCAAACAGCACGCCGGTCATGCCGGCCAGGCCCAGCCAGCGGATAAAATGGACCTGCCTGCGCCAGGCAAAAAACACCAGCCCCAAAAATACCAGCAGCGGTCCCGTTACCAGCAAAATATGCGGTAGGATCCCCATTGGATACGAGGGGTTCGGCAATAAGCGATCCCAAAGCAGATAGGAGGTAAAAGAAGAGTAGAACACTTCTTCGGGATTGCCGGAATTGACCACCCAAAACTGCTGGGTAGCCATACCAACCGCAACACCAACCAGCACCCAACTCACTGGCTGAAGCAGATAGCGCAAGACCGAACGCCATCCGCCGGGGGGAACAGCCTTTTCTATAAAGTAAAGGGCAGCAGCCATCAGCCCGGCCATGGGAATCCAATTGATCCGGGAGAAGCCAGCGAAAATTGAAATCAGGGCCACCCCGATCAACGTCCGCCAAAATCGGCTGGAATCCACCAGCCAGAACGCCAGCATCAGCACCACCACCAGGTGATAAAAAACCGGCCCCTGGAACAAATACAAACCTGCCCAAGCCACAAAAATCCCGAACACCTTGGGCTTGGAGAGCTTAAAATAACGCGCCATCAGGTACCCGGTAAGATACGGGGTTGCAAAGCGCAGCACCACCTGCCAAAGCCGGTGCACCCAGAGCGGAGAATCCGGGATCAGGAATGGGAAGGCCTGCATCAGGTAGCGGGTCAGGTGCATGGTCACCCAGGGGAGATCGTGCCCGTAAATCCTCTCAGCGAAGAAAGAAGAGGCCAGATAATAGCGGGTGGTCTCAGACCACCAAAGCGAAAACGGGTAATTGGTCACATGCGGGAAATAGGTGACCAGGTGATACGTCACGGCCATCGAGAATCCGGCATACGCAAGGCTTTCAAGCCAAGCTTTTTGCCAGAATGCCATAATACACGCCGCCAGGCCAACCGCCAGCCAAGCAAAGACCGCATGGCGGGTCCAGTCCTGACCAAAATACACCTGCAATCGTCCGAACATCAAAACCGGAAAAGCAACCATCAGGGCTGCCATCAGCGGCAGCAGCCCCCACCGAAGACGAGAGAAGGCCGAAAGCAGAGATTGCAGCCAACCCAAAACCTGATCTGCCCTGCCTGCCCAGCTTAACAGCATTAAACCGGCCAAACCGGCGGATGCGGCCCAAAACACGTACTGCAGGATACGCAGCTGAACAGATATCAACACCCAGCCTTCAGTCTGGATGAGGTCAGAAAAAACGTATGCGCCAACGCTGCTGATGACCAGCAAAATCAGCAGCGACCATTGCAGCACACGCTGGGTTATGCCACTATTCAATTTCGGCATGGTCTCCATCAAAAATATAGCTTAAGAGGAAAGCCTCTCTAGGTCAGCCTCCACCATGAGCCGTACAAGTTCTTCAAAACCAACGGTCGGGACCCATCCCAATTTGTCACGCGCTTTGGAGGGGTCTGAAACCAGCAGATCAACCTCGGCAGGGCGGTAAAATTGCGGATCTTGAACCACATAATCCTGGTAATTCAAACCTACATGATTAAAGGCCGCCTCGCAAAATTGCCGCACAGATTTGGTCTCGCCGGTCCCGATGACATAATCTTCCGGCTCGTCCTGCTGCAGCATCAACCACATGGCCCGTACATAATCCTTGGCAAAGCCCCAATCACGGCGTGCTTCCAGGTTGCCCAAACGCAGTTCTTTCTGCAAGCCCATTTTGATCCTGGCCACGGCATTGGTGATCTTGCGGGTGACAAATTCCAGGCCGCGGCGCGGGCTTTCATGGTTGAAGAGTATCCCTGAAACCGCAAAAAGATTATACGATTCACGGTAGTTGACTGTGATCCAGTGGCCATAGGTCTTGGCAACCCCATAAGGGCTGCGCGGGTAGAATGGGGTTTCCTCGGATTGCGGGACCGCCCGCACCTTTCCGAACATTTCACTAGAACTGGCCTGGTAGAAGCGCGCATCCGGCTTTGCCATGCGCAGCACTTCTAACAGGCGCGTCACGCCCAGACCGGTTACTTCACCGGTAAGGGTCGGATGGCTCCAAGAGGTGGGCACAAAAGACTGCGCACCAAGGTTATATACTTCATCCGGCTGGCAGTCCTGCACCAGGTTCATCAGTGAACTTTGGTCATGCAGATCGCCTTGGACAATGCTGATCCGATCTTTGATGTGTTCAATTCGCTCCCAGGTCACGGTACTGGAACGGCGAACCATGCCAATCACTTCGTAACCCTTTTCTAATAAAAATTCCGCCAGATAAGATCCATCCTGACCAGTTATTCCTGTAACAAGTGCTGTCGGCATATCAGCCTCCTATTTTAAAATTCAGTCAACGAATTATAACCATGGACGCAGAACGGTCAAGGGAGGAAAAAAAGCTGATTTGATCCAAAAAGCTGTCCGCGCTGAAATCAGTATCAAAGTCAGGCAATAAATCCGGTCCAACAACCAACGATCAGACCCATAAGTTCACAACCGGGCTGTTTTTGGGTTCAAATAAAATTTTCTAAAACCAATCCTACAAAACCATTAAGTACGGTTATAATAGAGCACGTCTATGCGACGTATGTTTTTCCCTCTGGAGGCAGAATGAGGCGCGAGCTTATCACCTGGAATGAAGTCCATCAATTAATCGACCGGCTGATCGTGCAGTTTGACCATGAATTTCAGGCCATGCTAATGATCACCCGCGGGGGGATCATCCCTGGCGGAATGCTTGCAGAAGCGATGAATATCACCTACATTCTTACCGCTGCCGTTGATTTCCCAGCCGAGGTAGAAAGCGACGAATCGAAATTATTGATCTGGCCAAAATTTATCCAATTCCCGGAATCGCAAACGCTNNAACCTCTTCGGCACCGCCCGGCCCGATTATTTCGCGGCCAGCACCGATGCGCATATCGTTTACCCCTGGGAAGTGGATGAAGGCCCCGACCGGATCTTGCGCGCCAACTGACAACCTCCAAGGCCGAGAAAAACACCCCGATCTATCTATCAACATGGGATCAAGTGTTTCCATTTTAATCGAAACGATTCTGTGTCGCCAAATTTTAAACAGGAGCCGCCGCTCCAAGAGAATCGAAGCAAGATTGTGCTTCAATCATGCATCCTTGCATTGAGGAGAAGACCATGTTCAAGAACAAAAAAATCGCTTTTATCGGGCCAGGTATGATGGCCCAGGCAATGATCGCGGGGTTGGCGCGCAACAATGTGGCCCCGGCTGAAAATATCCTTGCCTCCGGCCCCCGCCAGGAACGGGTCAACGAACTGCGAGAACGCTACCATATCCAGCCTTTCACCGATAATGCCGAAGCTGTTCGCAGCGCAGACATCGTTATCCTCTCGGTTAAACCGCAGCGGCTCGATAAAGTCTTGGATGGAATCTCTGCGGCTGTCCGGCAAGATGCGCTGGTGTTATCCATCCTGGCAGGGGTCGCCATCGGAAAGATCGCGAAAAAACTGCCCGGCCGATCGATCGTGCGCGCCATGCCCAATACCCCGGCTAGGATCGGGCAGGGAATCACGGTCTGGACAACCAACTCGCAGACCACGCTCGAACAGCGGGAACTAGCCAGGCAAATCTTGATGGCTCTCGGCAAAGAAATCTATGTGGAAGAAGAAGACTACCTGGATAAAGCTACCGCCCTTTCAGGCACCGGGCCGGCCTATGTTTACCTGTTTATGGAAGCCATGGTGGATGCTGGCGTGCATTTAGGCTTTTCTCGCCGCATCGCTGAACAGCTGGTTGTCGAAACGGTGCGCGGTTCGGTAAATTATTACGACCTGCACGATGAGCACCGCCACCTCGCCCGCCTGCGCAACCAGGTGACATCTCCAGGCGGCACCTCTGCAGAAGCCCTCTATTACCTGGAAAAAGCCGGCTTCCGCACCGCACTCTCGCGGGCAATCTGGGCAGCCTATGAACGGTCGACCGCCCTGGGAAAAGAAGATTAAACTCACCTCACAAAGAAAATAAACCGATGCAAACTGAATTAAATTTTGATACCGTCCAGCCCCGGCGAAACAGCGACTGCCAAAAATGGGATTATATCAAACCAGATGTACTGCCGCTCTGGGTGGCAGATATGGATTTCGCCAGCCCGCCAGCGGTCTCAGCAGCCCTTGAGGAAGCTGTCCGGCATGGCATCTTTGGTTATCCATATTTTGGCACGCAAGCGCAGGAGACCGTGGCCGACTGGCTCACTGCCCGGCATGGCTGGCAGCTTGACCCGGCGAGCGTTGTGCCAGTACCTGGGGTGGTGACCGGGTTCAACCTGGCAACCAACACCGTTGCCCAACGTGGGGAAGGCGTTCTGGTGCAAACCCCCACCTACCATCCCATGCTGCGAGTGGCCAAAAACTTTGGCCTGACCCAGCAGCAAATGCTGCTCACCCAGGACCCGGCCGGGCAATATCAGATCGACCTGCAAGCCTTTGAATCCGCCATCCGTCCCGAAACTCGCATCTTCCTGCTCTGCAACCCGCAGAACCCCACCGGGCGAGTCTTCACCCGTCCGGAACTGGAAGGCATGGCCGAGATCTGCCTGCGCCACGGGGTGATTATTTGCTCCGATGAAATCCACAGCGATCTGGTCTTCTCAGGCCAGACGCATATACCGATTGCTTCCCTAGACCAATCCATTGCAGAGCATACCATCACCCTGGTCGCCCCCAGCAAAACCTTCAATACAGCCGGCCTGATCGCATCGGCTGCCATCATCGAGAATGAGGAACTGCGCAATAAATTCAATGCGTCCCGGCAAGGACTGGTAGGGTATGTCAACTCCCTGGGCTCGATAGCCATGCAGGCCGCATACCAGCATGGCGCTCCCTGGCTGGAAAACCTGCTGAATTACCTGGAAGCCAACCGCGACCTGACCGCACAGTTCGTGCAAGAGCGTTTACCCGGAGTCAAAATGGCGTCTCCGCAAGGCACCTTCCTGGCCTGGCTGGACTGCCGGGAACTCGGGTTAAGAGCCGCGCCACAGGCATCGATTAACCCCTTCTTTGAAGAGCATGCCAAAGTTGCCCTGAATGAAGGTGCTCAATTTGGTGCCGGGGGAGAGGGATTTGTTCGCCTCAATTTCGGCTGTCCGCGCGCCACCCTGCTGGAAGCCCTGGAACGTATGGAAGCGGCAATCCTTAAAAACCTGCCCTAAACCCGCAAGCAAACGCATATTTCTCAGGCGGTTCATCCGGCGTCTGTGCTTTTCTGGACAAATGACCCTGTTTCAGGTATCATTTGACCGTTAAGCTCACGGCTGTGTGCCCGCAGATGTGGGAAGTCAATTAAAGAAGCACCTAATTGGCAAAATCGCAACAAAATTATCGTGAAGCACGAGAACGCGGTAAAATAGAGCACAGCCTTGCAGCTTGACCTGGAAAAAACCAGGTCACGTAGTTGTTGGTTTAATAAATCCTTTTATCGGAGAGGCCAAATGTCTGATTTTATCAAAGATATTTCCGCAAGTTTACAGAAACAAATAGAAGACTACCAACCAGATTTCGCTCTTAGCGATATCGGTACAGTTTTCGAATCCGGGGATGGGATCGCCCTTGCCCGTGGGCTGAGAGATGTCCAATCACAGGAACTGGTGCAGTTCGAAAACGGTGTTATGGGAATCGCCTTCAACCTTGAGGCAGATAATGTCGGTATTATCATCATGGGTGAATTCTCAGAGATCGAAGAAGGCATGACTGTGCGCTCTACCGGGCGCATTGCGTCTGTACCAGTCGGGCCAGCAGTGGTCGGCCGCGTGGTCAACGCCCTCGGCTTGCCAATCGATGGCAAAGGAGCCATCCAATCGACCGGGTTCCGCCCCATTGAACGTATTGCTCCCGGCGTGATCGAGCGCAAAGACGTGGACACCCCGGTGCAAACCGGCATTAAAGCCATCGACGCCCTGACCCCTATCGGGCGCGGGCAGCGAGAGCTGATCATCGGCGACCGCCAGACCGGCAAAACCGCCCTGGCGATTGACACCATCATCAACCAAAAAGACAAAGACCTGATCTGTATCTACGTTGCCATTGGACAGAAAAAAGCCGCTATCGCCCGCACGGTAGCCATCCTGGAACAGCATGGTGCCATGGACAATACCGTGGTGGTTGTGGCTTCCGCAGATGAGCCGGCAGCCCTGCAGTACATCGCACCCTACGCCGGATGCGCCATCGGTGAAGACTTCATGGAAAATGGGCAGGATGCCCTGATCATTTACGATGACCTTTCCAAGCATGCCTGGGCTTACCGCCAGGTATCACTGCTGCTGCGCCGCCCGCCGGGGCGTGAAGCTTACCCCGGTGATGTGTTCTACCTGCACTCCCGCCTGCTGGAACGTGCCGCCCGCCTGGCGGATGAGTT
Source organism: Chloroflexota bacterium (assembly GCA_003486225.1). Next base: position 3,459 of record DNGN01000141.1, on the reverse strand, counting down.
CGTCATCACCAAGAAGGATTTTGCAGGCGAACTGGCCACCCTCGAAGATGCCGTCAACGGCCAGGTCTATCAAGGGCCTGTGGCCGAACATTATGTCACCGAAGCCATCAAGCAGATGGACTCCCCCGATGAATACAAAGCCGTCAAACTGAAAGGCTCTGGCGGATCCCTGACCGCCCTGCCGATCATCGAGACCCTGCTCGGCGACGTGTCTGCCTACATCCCCACCAACGTGATCTCGATCACCGATGGGCAGATTTATTTGGAAGGCGACCTGTTCTTCGCCGGCATTCGCCCGGCTGTAAATGCCGGCCTGTCAGTCTCCCGTGTGGGTGGTGACGCCCAAACCCGGGCGATGCGCCAGGTAGCTGGTGGTCTGCGCTTGGATATGGCAGCCTTCCGCGAGCTGGCCGCATTTGCCCAATTTGGCTCCAGCCTGGATAAAGCCACCCAGGACCAGCTGAACCGCGGCCAGCGCTTGCAGGAAATCCTCAAGCAGCCTCAATACCAACCCGTCTCGCTCTCTCACGAAGTACTGGCCATTTATGCCGGTACCAACGGGCACCTGGATAACGTGGAAATCGAACGCGTCAGCGAATGGGAAGCCGCCATGCTGCGTTATATGGAAACTTCGCACCCCGACATCGTCAAAATGATGGCCAAAGGAAACAAGTTAAGCGACGAGGAAAAAGCCAAAGTCAACGCCGCTATGGATGCCTTCAATGCATCCTGGGCATAAAGGAAACCAGACGGATCAGTTATGGCTAACGCACGAGAAGTAAAACAACGTATCCGCAGTGTCAAGAACATCGCCCAGGTGACACGCGCCCTGCAAGCGGTGAGCGCCAGCCGGGTGCGTAAGGCCATGGACGCCATGTACAACACGCGGCCTTATGCCAATAAAGCCTGGCAGGTGCTGACCCATATTGCGGGCCAACCCGGGCGCGATGTGCTTCACCCACTGCTGAAAACGCGCACTTCAATTGATAGCGCGATTGTCGTGATGATCTCCAGCGACCGCGGGCTGGCCGGGCCTTACAACACCAATATTTTACGGGCCACCCTGCGAGCTTTCAGAGATTACCCTGCCCACGTCCGCTACATTTCTGTGGGGCGCAAAGGCACTGAACTGCTTTACCGTCAAGGGAAAGAGATTTTGGCCGATTTCTCCGGTCTGCCGGCCGAACCCACCTTCAACGATGTCTCGCCAATCGGGCGCATTGTGGTGGAGGAGTTCCTGGCCGGAAAAGCCGACGAGGTCTTCCTGATGTACACCGACTTCGTGAATATGGTCAAACAAGACCCGGTGCAGAAAAAGCTACTCCCGCTGGAGTACGAAAGCCCAGAAGGCTTGGTGGAAGCAGAATTTACCCAAACCGAAGGCCCGCATGCGGCTTATATTTTCGAGCCCGGGGAGACGGAAATCCTTGACGAGATTATCCCCAGTTTTACCCGGCTGCAGGTCTTTCAGGCGGTCTTGGAATCGTTCGCCAGCGAGCATGCTGCCCGCATGGTGGCGATGAAGAACGCCACAGACAATGCAACCGAACTGGCAGGACTGCTGCAGCTGGACTACAACAAAGCCCGGCAGCTCAGCATCACCAGTGATATCTTAGATATTGTCGGCGGCGCAGAAGCGCTGGCGAAATCGAAATAATTATGGAGGCAACAAACATGGCAGAAGCTACAGGCCGTATTGTTCAAGTAACAGGTGGTGTTGTGGATGTGAGTTTTGGCGGCAACCCCCTGCCCGATATTTATTACGCTTTAGAAATTCCGCTGGAAGGCAAAGAATACCCGCTGGTATTAGAAGTACAAAACCACCTGGGCAATGGCTGGGTGCGCACAGTGGCGATGGATGCCACAGAAGGCTTGCGCCGCGGCATGCCGGTGGTCAACACGGGAGCCCCCATCAAGGTGCCAGTCGGTGAGGCATCCCTTGGCCGGGTCTTCAACGTTCTGGGGCTGCCGGTAGATGGCGGTGAAAGAGTTGAGACAGCCGTACGCTACCCGATCCACCGCACAGCGCCCCCCTTCGAAGAGCAAGCCACCTCGGTGGAAGTCTTCGAGACCGGGATCAAAGTCATTGACCTGATCGCCCCCTTTACCAAGGGCGGTAAGACTGGCATCTTTGGTGGTGCTGGTGTAGGCAAGACCGTTATCATCCAAGAGTTGATCAACTCGATCGCTTCCGTGCACCAGGGCAACTCGGTGTTTGCCGGCGTGGGCGAGCGCACCCGTGAGGGAACCGCAATGTACCGCGAAATGATGGAATCCGGTGTCTTGAAGGACACCGCGCTGGTCTACGGNNTCGATCACTTCCATGCAGGCTGTCTATGTGCCAGCCGACGACTATTCCGATCCAGCCCCGGTAGCCACCTTTACCCACCTGGACGCCACGATCGCTCTCGAGCGCTCGATTGCAGACAAAGGCATTTACCCCTCAGTAGACCCGCTGGCTTCCACCTCCCGTATTTTGGACCCGATCATTGTTGGCGAGGAGCATTACGCCACCGCCCGAGAGGTACAGCAGGTGCTGCAGCGCTATAAAGACCTGCAGGACATTATCGCCATCCTCGGTATCGATGAACTGGGTGAGGATGACAAGCTGATCGTCTCGCGTGCCCGCAAAGTGGAACGCTTCTTCTCGCAGCCCTTCGTGGTCGCCGAGCAATTCACCGGCATGCAAGGTATCTACGTGCCGCTGAAAGAAACCGTGCGCGGCTTCCGCGAGATTTTGGACGGCAAGCACGATGAGATTCCCGAACCGCTGTTCATGTTCGCCGGTTCGATCGATGATGTGGTCGCACGCGCCAGCAAGCAGTAAGCTGGCTGACCGATTGGAAAGGAAATTATGACTATCCGATGTGAGATCGCCTCACAAGACCGCCTGGTGTTTGAAGGAGACGCAGATATTGTCGTCCTGCCCGGCGCGAGCGGAGAGATGGGCGTCCTGCCGCATCACACCCCCCTGCTGACGACTTTGAAGATGGGCGTGATCAAAGTACGACTTGGCGGCAAAGAAGAGATCTTCACCGTCACCGGCGGGTTGGCTGAAATCCAGCCGCAGATTGTGACCGTGCTGGCGGATGCTGCTGAAAACATTGACGAGATCGACATCGCCCGTGCCGAAGCCGCCCGCGAGCGCGCTAAAAATCTGCTGGAAGAAGGCCCGCCACCAGAGGATATGGACCGCTATCTGGCTATCGAAGCCGCCCTTCGCCGCTCCAACTTACGGCTGGAAGCCATCCAGCGCTACCGCTCTGGCCGCAGCCGCCTACCATTTGAAGATCGGACTGAAGAGTAAACACTGATGGCGCTCTTTTCTAGGGACCTGGGGATCGACCTGGGCACAATCTCGACGCGCATTGCCGAAGGTGATCAGGTGATCCTGAGAGAGCCGACGGTAGTGGCTGTGCATTTGCAGCAGCAGAAGATCGTCGAGATCGGCCAGGAAGC